>NZ_JBHSQK010000034.1:0-8982 GCF_042658055.1 Pseudonocardia lutea | reverse complement strand
ACCGTCCCCGAGATGCGGCCGGTGGCCAAGCGATGACCGCGGCGACCGGCGGCGTGGAGACCCCGGCCGAGGTGCTCGTCGAGACGGTCACCACGGTGAACGGGCGTGAGGTCCGGGCGACCGTCCCCGCGCGGCTGCACGTGGCGGACTTCCTGCGCCAGCACCTCGGTCTCACCGGCACGCACGTCGGCTGCGAGCAGGGCGCCTGCGGGATGTGCACGGTGATCGTCGACGGCGAGGCGGTCAAGTCCTGCCTGATGCTCGCCTGCCAGCTCGACGGCCGGAACGTCCGGACCGTCGAGGACCTCGCGGAGGGCGACGAGCTCGACGCGCTGCAGCAGGCGTTCAAGGAGGAGCACGCGCTGCAGTGCGGCTTCTGCTCCCCGGGGTTCCTGATGACCGCGACCGCGCTCGCCCACCAGGGCTGCCGGCCCGGCCGCGAGGAGATCCGCGAGGAGATCGCCGGCGTGCTGTGCCGGTGCACCGGCTACGACAACATCGTGACCGCCATCGAGCGCTGGTTCGCGCAGCACCCGCAGGGTGCCGCTCCCGACCCGCACCCCGCCGTCACCGACCCCACCGCGACGCAAGGCTGACATGACCATTCTCGAAGACCCGGCCACCGGCGCCCGCGCGGACGAGGCGGGCGACCGTCGCCGCGTGATCGGCACGTCGCAGCTCCGCAAGGAGGACGACCGGCTGCTGCGGGGCGACGGCCGCTTCACCGACGACGTCGAGCCGGCCCGGGTGCTGTACATGGCCGTGGCCCGGTGCCCCTACCCGCACGCCCGCATCACGCACGTCGACGCGAGCGCCGCGGCCGCGCTCGCGGGCGTCGAGCACGTCCTCACGCCGGCGGAGGTCCGCCGGGACACCGAGCCGCTGAGCGTCCTGCGTCCGGTGCCGGGCGCGCCGACGCTGCCGTACTACGCGCTCGCCCAGGACGTCGCCACGCACGAGGGGCAGCCGGTCGTCAGCGTCGTCGCGAGCAGCCGGCACGTCGCCGAGGACGCGCTCGAGCTCCTGGACATCACCTACGAGCCCCTGCCGCACGTCGTGGACGTCCTGTCCGCCCTCGAGCCCGACGCGCCGGTGCTGCACCCCTCGGTGCTGGACTCCAACCTGCTGGCGGCCAACTCCGACGGCAGCGGCGACCCGGAGGCCCGGTTCGCCGAGGCGGACGTCGTCGTGGAGGGCCGGTTCCGGATCAACCGGGTGACCGCGCTCCCCATGGAGACCCGGGGCGTGGTCGCCCAGTGGCGCTCCGGCGCCCGCGAGCTCACCGTCCACTGCTCCTCCCAGGTCCCGCACCTGATCCGCAAGCAGCTCGCCGAGACGCTGCGGCTCGACGAGAGCGAGATCAGGGCCGTGGCGTCGGACGTCGGGGGCGGGTTCGGGCAGAAGCTGGGCGTGTTCCCCGAGGACGTCCTCGCCTGCCTGCACGCCATCGCGCTGCGCCGGCCCGTGAAGTGGTCCGAGGACCGCGCCGAGCACTTCCGCGGGAGCACGCACGCCCGCGAGTCCGTGCACGACTACCGCATCGCCGCGGACTCGACCGGCCGCATCCTCGCGATGACGAACGTGTACGCCACCGACATCGGCGGCTGGAACTCGCCCTTCGGCTCCGCCCAGCTGTCCAGCGTCGTCTTCAACGGGCCGTACAAGGTCGACGACGGGTACGCCGAGCGCCGGGTGACCCTCACGAACAAGACGCCGGTCGGGGCCTACCGCGGCTACGGGCAGCCGGAGGTCAACTTCGCCTACGAGCGGCTGATGGACCAGCTCGCCCGTCGCCTGGACCTGGACCCCGTCGAGCTGCGGGCGCGCAACATGGTCACCCCGCAGGACATGCCGTGGAAGAACCCCACGGGGGCCGTCTACGACAGCGGCGACTACGAGCGGTGCCTGCGCATGGCGGCCGACGCCGTGGACTGGGCCGGGCACCGTGCCCGCGGCCGGACCCCGCGGCCGGACGGCCGACTCGTCGGGATCGGGTTCGCCTCGTTCGTGGAGCGCACCGGCTACGCGAGCGCACGGTTCCTCGCCCGCCGCGGCTCGGTGTTCGGCGCCCACGAGAGCGTCACCCTGCGGGCCAACCGGTCCGGCGGGATCGACGCCTACACCGGGGTGTCCACGATGGGCCAGAGCAGCGAGACGGCGTTCGCCCAGGTCGTCGCGGACGTCTTCGGCACCGACTACGAGGCGGTCCGGGTGCACGCCGGGGACACCGCGACGTCGCCGCTCAACACCGGCGCCTTCGCCTCCCGCACCATGATCGCCGCCGGCGGGGCGCTGCGGGCCGCGGCCGAGCAGCTCGCCGCCAAGACCCGGCGGATCGCGGCCTGGCAGCTCGACGTCACCGCCGACGAGGTGGAGATCGCCGGATCCGTGGCCAGGGTCGGGGCCGAGCCCGCGCGGGCCGTCCCGCTGACGGCGGTCTACACGGCCGCGATCACCGGCCAGGGGATCCCTCCGGGGGAGGAGCCCGGCCTGGAGGCGACCGCGCACTTCGAGCCCTCGGACGCCGCGTACTCGTTCGGCACCGCCGCCGCCCAGGTGGCCGTGGACCCGCAGACCGGCGAGTTCGAGGTCGAGCGGTTCGTCATGGTCCACGACGGGGGGACGGTCGTGAACCCCACCATCGTCGAGGGGCAGGTCCGCGGCGGGCTGGCCCAGGGCTTCGGCGCCGCGCTGAGCGAGGAGCTGCGCTACGACGCCGACACCGGCCAGCTCGTCAACGGCTCCATGGTGGACTACTTCGTCCCGACCGCCGCCGACCTCCCGCAGGTGGAGCTGCTGCACACCGAGGTGCCCTCGCCGGTCACGCCGTTCGGCGTCCGCGGCGTCGGCGAGGTGGGCACCATCCCGCCCGGTGCCGCCGTCGCGAACGCGGTGTGCGACGCGCTCGCCGACCACGGCGTCGAGCTGACCGCCCTGCCCATCACGCCGGAGGCGGTCTGGAGCGCGCTCGCGGGACGCTCGGCCGCCCGCGAGCCCGAGCTCACGCCCACCCCGGCCGACCTGCCCGACGGAGGAGTCGAGTACTGATGACCGAGAACCCCGACGACCCGACCTGCGCCGCGCCCGCCCCCGACGGGCTCTCGCGCATCGGGCTGATCGTGCCCAGCTCCAACACCACGATGGAGACCGAGCTCCCGGAGCTGTTCCGGCGGCAGAGCGAGGCCACCGGGCACCGCTACACCTTCCACTCCGCGCGCGCCTCGATGAAGCAGGTCACCCGCGAGGAGCTCCTCGCCATGGTGGGCCGGGCCGTCGAGTGCGCGACGGCGGTGTCCGACGCCGCCGTCGACGCCATCGCCTACGCCTGCCTGGTCGCGGTGATGGCGCAGGGTCCGGGCGCGCACAAGGAGTCCGAGCAGGTCATCGCGGACGCGGCACGGGCGAACGGGCACCCCGCCGAGGTCGTCAGCAGCGCGGGCGCCCTGGTCCGGACGCTGCGCGGCCTCGGCTACTCCCGGGTCGCGATCGTCACGCCGTACATGGCGCCGTTGACCCGGATGGTGCGGGAGTACATCGAGGGCGAGGGGATCGAGGTCCTCGACGCCGTGGCCCTCGAGGTGCCCGACAACCTCGAGGTGGGGCGCCTCGACCCGGGGCGGCTCCCGGGGATCGCCCGGGGGCTGGAGCAGGACGGCGCCGACGCGATCGTCCTGTCCGCGTGCGTCCAGATGCCCTCGCTGCCCGCCGTGCAGCGCGTCGAGGACGAGCTGGGGCTGCCGGTGGTCACCGCGGCCACGGCGACCGCCTACGAGGTCCTGACCGCCCTCGGCCACAGGCCCGCGATCCCCGGCGCCGGCCGGCTGCTCGCACCCGCGTAGCGCGCCCGTCCCCGGAGGCCGGTCGCTCACGTGGTGTGGGTGGACAGGGTCGTCGCGATCTCCTGCTGCAGTGCCTCGAGACCCGCGGCGATCAGCGGCCGGCGTTCGGACCCGGCACGGACCGCGGCGAGGACGTGCCGGGTGGGCGGGTGGTCCCCGGCCACCGGGATGCGCCGGGTGGCGTGGTGGGCGGGGAGGTCGGCGAGCCGGGGGACGAGGGCGACCCCGAACCCCTGGGCGACCAGGGCGGCGCCGGTGTCCCACTCGTCGGCGTGGTGGGCGACGGCGGGGGCGAAGCCGGCGCCCGCGCAGGCGACCGTGACCAGCTGGTGGTAGGCGTGCCCGGGGGTGCCGACGATCCACGGGTCGCCGGCGACCTCGGCCAGGTCCAGGGCGTCGCGGTGGGCGAGGGGATGGTCGGGACCGACGAGGACGTCGAGCGGCTCGGCGTAGAGCCGGTGCCGGGTGAAGGCGGCATCGGACTCCGGGGGGATCCCCGGGGTGGCGACGACGACGGCGATGTCGGCCTCGTCGGTCGCGAGCAGGTCGAAGGCCCGGGCCGGTTCGGTCTCGCGCAGGTGCACGCTCAGCCCCGGATGACCGTCGCGGAGCCGTGCCATGGCCGGGGGCACGAGGCGCGCGGCCGCGGTGGAGAACGCGCAGAAGCGCAACGACCCGGTGACCGGGTTGCGCCGGTGCGCCGCGAGGTCGGCCTGGGCCTGCTCCCACCGGGCGGCCAGCGCCTCGGCGTGGGCCAGCAGGGCGTGCGCGGCCGGGGTGAGCCGCACGTTGCGCCCGACGGGTTCGAGCAGTACGAGGTCGAGCTCGCGGGCGAGCGCCTGCATCTGGTGGGACACCGCCGACGGCGTCAGCCGGCACGCCTCGGCGGCGGCGGTGATCGTGCCCTGCCGGGCGACGGCCTGCAGCACCCGCAACCGACGGTCGATCATGTACCAACAGTACAAGATCAGGTTCGTTTCCTTTCGATGGACGTGAACGCCCTCGCCTCCCGACACTGACCGGGACCGTTGCGGATGTCCCGGGGGGCGAGGATGGACGACCACCGCGTGATCGTCGTCGGATGCGGCGGCCTGGGATCGGCCGCGCTGTACCGACTGGCCCGGCGGCTGGGCGGCGGGGTGCTGGGGCTGGAGCAGTTCGCGCTCGGGCACGACCGCGGCGCCTCGCAGGACCACTCGCGGATCATCCGGCTCGCGCAGCACCAGCGGCAGTACGCCGTGCTCGCGGGACCTGCGTACGAGGCGTGGGCGGAGGTCGAGGCGGAGTCGGGCCAGACGATCGTGACCCGCACGGGCGGTTTGGTCGTCGAGGACCGGGTCGCCCGTCGGGACGTCGACACGGGCACCCGCAACATCGAGGGCTACACCGCGCTGTTCGACGAGTTCGGCGTGGCCTACGAGCTCCTCGACGCCGAGGAGCTGGCCGCGCGCTGGCCGCAGTTCCGCCTCGACGGGGGCGAGCAGGCGGTCTACCAGTCCGACTCGGGCATCGTCGATGCCGCGCGGGCGAACGCGGTGCACGTCGCGCTGGCCCGGTCCCACGGGGCGCAGGTGATCGAGCACGCGGCGGTCCGGGCGGTGCGCCCGGACGGCGGCGGGGTCGTCGTGGAGACCGAGGGGCGGACCTACCGCGCCGACCGGGTCGTCGTGACCGCCGACGCCTGGACCAACCAGGTCCTCGAGGCCTGCGGCCTGCGGCTGCCGCTCACCGTCACCCAGGAGCAGGTGACCTACTACGCGACGCCGCACCTGGCCGAGTTCTCCCCGGCCCGGTTCCCGGTCTTCATGTGGCACGGGGAGCACAACTTCTACGGCTTCCCCGTCTACGGGGAGGTCGCCACCAAGCTGGGCCAGCACATGGGTGGGCACGAGACGACCGCGACCACCCGCACGTTCGAGCCCGACCCGGTGCGCCGCAAGCGCTACGCCGCGTTCGTGGAGCAGCACCTGCCCCGCTTCGGCGGCCCCGAGCTCTACACCAAGACCTGCCTGTACACGGTGCCGCCGGACCAGGACTTCGTGCTCGACACCCTGCCGGAGCACCCGCAGATCACCGTCGCCGTCGGGGCCGGGCACGCCTACAAGTTCGCGGCGCTGATCGGGCAGCTGCTCGCCCGGCTCGCCCTCGACGAGCGCCCCGAGCACCCGATCGACGCCTTCTCGCTCACCCGCCCGGCGTTGACCGATCCCACGTTCGCCCGCACCTTCCACGTCTGACGCCGGCCGCCCGAAGGGAGCCCTCGACGCCATGACCGCGCACCTCGAGCCGCCAGTCCACGCGCAGCCCGACATGCACGCCGCCCTGCCGGCCCGGCCCGTGCCGGCGGCGGACTTCACGGACGAGCACACCTACCGCTACACACGCCTGCCCGTCGAGCTGGCCGCCACGTTGCCGCCCGACGCCTACACCAGCCCGGAGTTCTTCGCCCTGGAGCGGGAGAAGGTGTTCGCGTCGAGCTGGGTCGCCGTGGGCTGCACCGCCGAGCTCGACCGGCCCGGGGCCTGCCTGGTGGCCGAGGTCGCCGGCCGTTCGATCATCGTCACCCGCAACCGCGAAGGTCGGCTGCGGGCCTTCCACAACGTGTGCCGCCACCGTGCCACCCAGCTGCTCCCGCCGGACGCCCGGCACGTCGGACGCCACGACCGGATCCGCTGCCCCTACCACGCGTGGACCTACGACCTCGACGGCGCCTGCCTGGGCACCCCGCTGTTCGAGGGCTCGGACATCCCGCCCGGCGAGGAGACGATCTTCGACACCGCGTCCGCGCGCGCGTTCGACCGCGCCGACCACGGACTGCTCGAGGTCGCCGTGGACACCTGGGGGTTCCTGGTGTTCGTCCACCTCGCCCCCGACGCCGCCCCGCTCGCCCGGCACCTCGGCGACCTGCCGACCCGGTTCGCCGGCCACCGGCTCGACCAGTGGCTCCCGCAGCGGCGCCGCACCTACGACGTCGCCGCGAACTACAAGCTCGTCGCCGAGAACTTCATGGAGTACTACCACCTGCCCTGGGTGCACCCCGAGCTGACCAAGGTCTCCCGGTTCTCCGACCACTACCGTTGGCAGGGTCCCGGCCTCTACACCGGGATGTGCACCACCCCCGTCTCGGCGAACACCGCCGCGGGCGGTTGGGACGGTCTGCGCCCGATGAGCGGGCTCGGCGAGCAGGACGCGGTCAGCGGGCGCTTCGTCTGGCTGTTCCCGAACACCGCGCTGGTCGTGCTGCCCAACCACGCGTTCGTCCTGTTCGCCGGCCCGCTCGGGCCGGCCCGCACCCGCGAGACCGCCGTGATCCTCGGCCACCCCGAGTCCCTCGACGACCCCGCCGCCGACGCCGCCCTCGACCAGCTGGAGAGCTTCTGGGACCTGGTGAACCGCCAGGACCTCGAGATCGTCGAGCGCGTCCAGCAGGGCCTGGAGAACCCGGCCTACCGGGGCGGGCGGATGTGCTACCGGTTCGAGGAGCCCCTGCACCGCTTCCAGAACATGGTCGTCGACCGGATGGTCGGCCTGGACCGGATCCCGGACGGCGACGACGACACCATGACCCGGATGTTCCCGGACCCCTGAGCACGCAGCGGACCACCCGGGCGAGCGCGGCGGCGCGGCACATCCGGGCAGGCCGCCCCTGCGTCGGCAGGGCGCCCTGGGCGCCGGCGCTGTACCGCGGGCCCGGCGGGACGCCGTCGGACGCCGTCCACCTGACGGTGGCCGCCCTGCGCGCCTCGCCGGCCTCGCCCGTGCGGCCCAGTCGAGTCAGCCGCTCCACGAACTCGACCACCACCCGCGCCCCGTGGGCGCCGACGAAGACGCCGGTGAGATCGAGAATCGCGACGTCCGGCGCCTCGGCCGTCGTCCGCCGGACCTCCTGGCGCGCCCTGCCGTAGGTGGTGATGTCGAGATCGCCGACGGCGGTCAGCAGGACTGCTCGGCTCCCGGGCACCGGGACGTCGGACGGGTCCGAGCGGACGAAAACCGCCGTGGGGCGTGCAGGATCCACGCTGGGGCTCCTTCGCGAGCAGGGCGATGC
This sequence comes from Pseudonocardia lutea, assembly GCF_042658055.1. NCBI lineage: Bacteria > Bacillati > Actinomycetota > Actinomycetes > Pseudonocardiales > Pseudonocardiaceae > Pseudonocardia > Pseudonocardia lutea. The sequence goes on along the minus strand of NZ_JBHSQK010000034.1, from coordinate 1,095 downwards.
TCGCGCCGCGGGGACAGCGCGACGCAGGGTGACACGACTGCGGCCGACGGTACGTCCGCGGACCGCCGGGCGCCTCGACGTGTACCTCGACCGGAGGCACGACCGGGACGACACGGAGGTCGACGCGCTCGGGCACTACGCCGCCGTGCTCGAGACGGTGCTCGTCGCGACGCTCTCGGCGCGCCGCGCCACGACGTTGGCCGGCCAGCACCAGCACGCCCTCGACAGCCGCATCCTCGTCGACCGTGCCATCGGGTTCCTGATGGGACGGGCCGACCTCGACGCCGCGACCGCGTTCACGCTGCTCCGCAGGTCGGCCCGGTCCCAGCGGCGCAGGCTGGCCGACGTTTGCCCGCGAGGTGCTCGACGCCCGCGGCCCGCCACGCCGATCCCGGTCGTGAACGTTTCGTCATGAGGCGTGGGGGTAGGAGTCCGCCCCGACGTCGCCGTGAGGGAGCCGCCGTGACCCAGCTCGACCGTCCCTTGCCGACCGCCGTGCCGTTGGGCGAGTTCCGCCCGTCGCCGCGGGGCAGCCGGATGCTGCATCTGTTGCGGACCACGGACCCGAAGGACATCGCGATCCTCTACCTGGTCACGGCGTTCGTGTTCTTCCTGGTGGGCGGCGCGATGGCGCTGCTGATCCGGGCGGAGCTGGCGCGGCCGGGACAGCAGTTCTTGTCCTCGGAGCAGTACAACCAGATGTTCACGATGCACGGCACGTTGATGTTGCTGCTGTACGCGACGCCGATCCTGTTCGGCTTCGCCAACTACATCGTGCCGTTGCAGATCGGGGCGCCGGACGTCGCGTTCCCGCGGCTCAACGCCTTCTCCTACTGGCTGTTCCTGTTCGGGGGGCTCGTCGTCATGTCGGCGTTCCTCACCCCGGGCGGGGCCGCGGACTTCGGCTGGACCGCCTACACCCCGTTGTCGGATGCCACCCGCTCGCCGGGGGCCGGTGGCGACCTGTGGGTCGCCGGGCTGATCGTGTCCGGGCTGGGGACCATCCTGGGCGGGGTCAACATGCTGACCACGATCATCTGCATGCGGGCGCCGGGGATGACGATGTTCCGGATGCCGATCTTCACCTGGAACATC
>NZ_JBHSQK010000033.1:39659-55774 GCF_042658055.1 Pseudonocardia lutea | reverse complement strand
CCCGGGCGCGGGCCGGGAGCGGGCGCGCCGGAGCGCGCCGGGCCGGGGGTCGGGCCCGGGGTCGACGCGGGACCCTGATCGGAACCCTGCGCGGGGCCGGACGGCCGGGCGCCGGGGCGCGGGCCGGGGGTCGGCGACTGACCGGGCCGGGGACGGCTGCCGCCGCCACCGGGGACCCCACGACGGGGGCCGCCACCGTTGCCGGCCATGGAGTCGCGCAGCTTGCGCGCCACCGGGGCCTCGACGGTGGAGGACGGGGACTTCACGTACTCCCCGAGATCCGCAAGCTTGCTGAGAACCTGCTTGCTGGAAATACCGAGCTCCTTCGCGAGCTCGTGCACGCGGGCCTTGCCTGCCACTGCTCTCCTATGTCTCCGAGAGGCCGGGCGGCAGGTGTCCGCTCGACCTCGAACCTAGAGTCGATGCACGTTCATGGTGCGATCTTCACGACTGGCTCATGACGGGTCGACCTTGTCTTCCGTGACTGACGGAACCGGGACTGTCCCGACTCCCTCCTGTTGCCCCCCAGCGGGATCCGCCGCCGGAGCGGCGCTGATCCCGTCGAGGTACGACCGGACCGCGGCCACCGACAGCGGCCCCGGGACACGCAGTGCCCGCGGGAACGCCGATCGGCGCTCGGCCCGGTCGAGACATCCCGCGGCGGGATGCACCCAGGCACCCCGACCGGGGAGGCGCCCACGCGGATCCGGGACCAGGGCCCCGTCCACCGCGACGACGCGCAACAGACCGGTGGCCTGCTCCCGGGTGCGGCACCCGACGCACGTGCGGACGGGGCCGGACGCCCGGTTGCGGGCCGGGGTCGAGTGTAGCGCGTCCTCCCTCAGCCGACCGACTCCGTCCCCGAGGTGCGCGCCACGGGGGACTGGTCCTCCGGGGTCGCGTCGACCTCCGTCCGGCCGGCCTGCGCACGGGGGTCCGCGTCGCTGCGGATGTCGATCCGCCAGCCGGTCAGACGGGCCGCGAGCCGCGCGTTCTGCCCCTCCTTGCCGATGGCGAGGGAGAGCTGGAAGTCCGGCACGACGACCCGCGCGGTCCGCGATCGCGCGTCGATCACCGTGACGGACACCACCTTCGAGGGCGAGAGCGCGTTGCCGACGAACGTCGCCGGGTCCTCCGACCAGTCGATGATGTCGATCTTCTCGTCGTGCAGCTCGCTCATGACGTTGCGCACCCGCTGGCCCATCGGGCCGATGCAGGCGCCCTTCGGGTTCACCCCGGGGACCTTGGACCGCACCGCGATCTTCGAGCGGTGACCGGCCTCACGGGCGACGGCGACGATCTCCACCGATCCGTCGACCAGCTCGGGGACCTCCAGCGCGAACAGCTTGCGCACGAGGTTGGGATGCGTGCGGCTCAACGTGATCTGGGTGCCGCGCATTCCCCGGCTCACGCCGACGACGTAGCACCGGATCCGGTCGCCGTGCTCGTAGCGCTCCCCCGGCACCTGCTCGGTCGGGGGCAGCACGCCCTCGATCTGCCCCAGGGAGACGACGACCACGCCGCGGGCGTTGGCCCGGGCGTCGCGCTGGATCACGCCGGAGACGATCTCGCCCTCCTGGGCGGCGAACTCGCCGTAGGTTCGCTCGTGCTCGGCGTCCCGCAGCCGCTGCACGATGACCTGGCGGGCGGTGGTCGCGGCGATGCGGCCGAAGCCCTCCGGCGTGTCGTCCCACTCGGGGCCGGGCTCACCGTCCTCGCCGACCTCGTGCGCCATCACGCGGACCAGCCCGGTCTTGCGGTCGATGTCGATCCGCGCGTGCGGCTGGTGGCCCTCGGTGTGCTTGTACGCGGTGAGGAGGGCGGTCTCGATTGCCTCGATGACCGTGTCGAACGGGATCTCCTTCTCCCGCTCGATGGCCCGCAGCGCCGCGATGTCGACGTTCATGCCTGCTCCTCGTTCCCCGGGTCCGCCCCGCCGGACCCGTCGAGCGCCTCGACCTCCGCCTTCGGCGGCGCCTTGAACTCCACCTGCACCACGGCCCGGGTCACGTCCGCGTAGCGCAGCTCGCGCGGGTGCGGCCGCTTCGCGCCCGCCTCCAGCACCGTGACCGACTCCGGGCCCGCGCGCCCGACGCGCACGTCGAGCGTCCCGCCGTCGACCAGTGTCACCCGGGCCAGGCGCAGGTGCGCGCGCCGCCAGTGCAGCGGCCGGGTCAGCGGGCGGTCGATGCCCGGAGAGGTCACCTCCAGCGTGTACGAGCCCGCGATCAGGTGCTCGTGCCGGTCCAGCTCCGCCGCCGCCGAGCGGCTCAGCCGAGCGATCGCGTCCAGCCCGACGGCGGTCTCCTCCGCGTCCTCGGGCACGTCGACGACCACCTTCACGGTGTGCTTGCGCCCGGCGGCCCGGACCTCGACCTCCTCGATCTCGAACCCGGCCTCGGCCACGACGGGTTCCAGCACACCGCGCAGCGTGCCGGTGAGCTGATCGGGGGCGGGGCTCGGCATGGATCTCCTTCGGCGGCGGCGCGCAGGGTCGGACGGCCGTCCAGCCTATCGCGGACGACCGGAGGGACGGCCGGACCCGTGCCCCGTCGTCGCACCGGCGGCTGGCAGGATGCCGGGCTGTGCACCCCGGCCCCCCGCTCCCCCCGGCCGCCGCGCGGCTGACCCGCCGGCGGGTGCTGGCGCTGGGGCTGGCGGCGGGCGGCCTCGGGCTCGCGGCCCCGGTGCTCACCGGGTGCGCGGCCGGCTCCGCCGACGACGGGCCGGACCCGCTGATCCCGCTGGTCACCCGCGCGCGGGCGGACGCCGAGCTGGTCACGGCCGCGATCACGGCCGATCCCGCGCTGGCCGACCGGCTCGACCCGCTCCGCTCGGCCCGCGCCGACCACGCGGACGCGTTGGAGAAGGAGATCGCCCGGGTCGCGGGCACCACCACCCCGGTCCCGGCGCCCGCACCGGCCACGCCCCGGGCGGGCGCGGACCTGGACGCCGTCCGGCAGGCCGTCGCCGACGCCGCCCGCGAGGCCGCCGCGCTGGTGAGCAGCGTCCCGGCCGCGCGGGCCGGGCTGGTCGGCTCGGTCGCCGCCTGCTGCGCGGCCTACACCGCGGTGCTGGGGGCGCCGCAGACCTCATGAGCGTCCCGATCGACGACGAGGCGGTGAACGCGCTGCAGGGCGCCCTGGCCGCCGAGCACGCGGCCCTGTGGTCCTACACGCTGATCCTCGCGTTCGTGCCCGCGGACCAGGCCGCCGTGGCGCGCCAGGACATCGCCGGGCACCGCACGCTGCGCAGCCAGATCGAGCAGACGCTCACGGACGTCGGGGCGCGGCCGGTGTCGGCGCAGCCGGCGTACGCGACCCCGGTGCCGGTCACGGACGCGCTGTCGGCCGGGCGGCTCGCCGTGACCGCGGAGGCGGACGCGCTCGCCGCCTGGCGCTCGGTGCTGGAGCACACCACCAACCAGCAGCTGCGGGTCGCGGCGCTCAAGGCGCTGTCGGAGGGGACGGTCCGCGCCTCCCGCTGGCGTGCCGCCACGGGCACCGCCCCCACCATCCCCTCCCTCCCCGGCATCGTCCGCTGACCCCGAGCCGCGTCCGCGAGTCGCGAGTTCCGGCACCGCGAGTCGGCACTTCCGGGTCACCGAACCCCACATCCGGGGAGCTCCCGAGAGGTGCAACTCGGTGCCCCGAGAGTGCCGACTCGCGGGAGGGGTCAGGTCAGGGCGACGAGGGCACGGTCGACGTCGTCGTCCGTGCTGTAGAGGCCGAAGGAGAGCCGGGCCCCGCCGCCCCGCGCGGTCGCGACGATCCCCGCGTCGGCGAGCCGGCGGGCCGCCTCGGGCACGTTCACGTGCACGATCGCCGATCCCGCGGGCGGGAGGCCGAGGCCGGCGCGGAACCGGTCCGCCAGCCCGGCGCAGTGCGCCCGGACCGCGGCGAGGTCGAGCCCGGCGAGCCAGCCGAGGGAGTCCGCGGCGCCGACGTGGCAGTACCAGGCCGGTGAGGTGTCCAGCCGGCGCGCCTCGGCGGCCAGCTTCGGCGGGAGGCCGGTGGTGCTGCCCCAGGCGTCCTCGGCGGCGTACCAGTTCGCGGCGTGCGGGACGAGCTCGAGATCCGGGTGCACCGCCATCCACGCGGCGCCGCGCGGGGCGAAGAGCCACTTGTAGCAGGCGCCCGCGACGGCGTCGGCCCAGCCGAGGTCCAGCGGCATCCACCCGGCGGCCTGGGTGACGTCGAGCAGCACCCGGGTGCCGGACGCGCGGGCGGCGCGCAGGGCGTCGAGGTCGGCGAGCCGGCCGTCGAGCGACTGGACGACGCTCACCGCGACGACGTCGGCCTCCGGGGCCCGCTCCCCCAGCTCCTCCAGGGGCACCTCGGTCACCGTGATCCCGCGGCCCTGCACGGCGAACGGGTAGGTGACGCTGCTGAACTCCCCCTCCGCCACGAGGACCTGCGCGCCGTCCGGGGTCGCGGCGGCCACGAGCCCGACCAGCGGCGACACCGAGCCGGCGACGGCGACCCGGTCGGCCTCGACGCCGACGAGCGTGCCGAAGGCGGCGCGGGCCCGGGTCACCACGCCGTCGAAGTCCGTGGCCCGGCCGGTCCCGTGCCGCCAGGCGTCGAGGGCGCGGTCGACGGCGTCGGCCGTCTCGCGCGGCGGTACCCCGACGCTCGCGGTGTTCAGGTAGCCGTCGGGCACGTCGAAGATCCGTCCGAAAGCCTCACGCACACCCGGACCCTACGGCGGCCCCGCTGCGCCCGCGGACCGATTTCGGCTCGACGGCGGCCGAACCTCCCGACTCGCGGTGCCACAACTCCCGACTCGCGGTGCCAGTAGTCCCGACTCGCGGGTCGGGGCGGTGCCGCGGGAGGCCGGGCGGGGGGCGCTCTCCTAGGGTCGGGGCATGCACACCGAGCTGATCGAGGTCCGGACCGGCGGCGAGGAGCGGGTCGTCGACCTGACCTCGCGGATCGCCGACCACCTGCGCTCCGTCGCGGCGCGGGAGGGCCTGCTCAACGTCTGGGTGCCGCACGCGACCGCGGGCGTCGCGGTGATCGAGACCGGGGCCGGCAGCGACACCGACCTGCTCACCGCGCTGCGCGACCTCCTCCCCGCCGACGACCGCTGGACCCACCGCCACGGCAGCCCCGGCCACGGCCGCGACCACGTGCTCCCCGCGATCGTCGCGCCCTCGATGTCCGTCCCGGTGATCGACGGCGAGCTCGCGCTCGGCACCTGGCAGTCGGTGTGCCTGGTGGACACGAACGTCGACAACGCGGTGCGGACGGTCCGGCTGTCCTTCCTCCCCGGGTGACCGCACGCCCCGGACCTCCTCGGCCGACCGCAGAGCCCGGAGGCCGGGCTCGCGCCGGGCTCGGCGCGTCGCGCACCTCCCGGGCCTGCGGTGTCGACCACCGGTCCCGGGGGCGAGCGGGCCGGATCAGAGATCGCGGACGGTGCGGGCGGCGGCGGCGAGGCCGGTGGCGGGGCGCAGCTCGCGGAGCCGGTGGATCGCGGCGACCTCCCCCTGGTGCCGCTTGACCTCGCGGATCTCGGCGATCTCGTCGTCGTCGAGGTCCACGGGGAGGTACGCGACGGTGATGCGGCGCAACGGCTCCACCATGAGCAGCGCCCCGGCCGCCACCACGCCGGCGGCGGTGTAGGCGCCGGTCAGGACCAGGACGAGCGCCGCCAGCAGGCCGACCGCCGGGATCGCCCAGAGCAGCCACGGCATCCGGCGGCGCAGCGCGTCCAGCACGTCCACGCCGGAAGGACACCACACCCCGGGCCCGGCCGCCATCATGATCGAGAGCCGGCGCCGCGCTACCCTCCGCCGCATGGACGGGTCGGACGTGCCCCGCGGGCCGGCGGTCGGCCCGGAGCCCACCCCGTCCGACGCCCCGCACTACCCCGGCCAGCGCTACCCCGCCGTGCCCGGCCGGGAGGGCGAGCCCGAGATCCCGGGCGAGCAGCCCTGGGGCCCGCCGCCGGACCCGGCCGCCGGCCGGCCGTGGGCCCCGCCGCCGGTCGAGCCGCGCGAGGAGCACACCGGCCGCTGGATCGCCGGGCTCACCACGGTCATCGTGCTGGCCCTCGCGGCGATCGGCGGCGGCGCCTGGTTCCTCGCCGGCGCCCTCACGGGGCCGACCGTCCCGGCCGGGTACCGGCCCGTCGACACGCCCTACCTGACCTACGCCGTCCCCGGCGACTGGACCCCGCTCGACGACGTGGCCGCGCGCGGGCTCGGCGACGCCGCCGCCGGCGGCGCCGACGCCCCCGGCTACGTCTGCCGGGGCGACCCCTACAAGCGCGGCACGGCCACCAGCGCGCTGGTGCGGTCGCCGGACGACCCGGCGACGCTGGCCCGCCGCTTCGCCGCCGAGTTCGGCCGCTCCTTCTACACGAGCACCGCCGGCCGGGGCCCGCGTGTCGAGGTGAGCGAGCCCCGGACCGTCGGGATCGGGGACGCGACCGGGGCCGTCGTCGAGGCCGTCTCCAGCACCCCGGTCGACGACGGCTGCCTCGCCACCGGGGGCCGGACGCTGGTGCTGGCCGTGCCGGTGCCCGCGGGCGGCACCGCGCTCCTGGTCGCGAACGCCGACACCGTGGGCGGCCCGGCGACCCCGCCGCTCGTCCCGCCGGAGACGCTCGAGGACATCGTCGGCACCGCGGCGCTGCCGGCCCGGTAACGTCCCCGCGGCCCGGCCCGAGATCGCCGGTGGGCGGGTGACGGTCCGGTTCGGACGGGTCGGTCCGGGTTCCGCGGCCGCCGTGCCGCGGGTGTGGAGGGGGCACGGTGCAGGGCACGACGTTCGGCCCCTACACGATCGAGGAGCTGCTCGGGCGCGGCGGGATGGGCGAGGTCTACCGCGCCTACGACACCGAGACCGACCGCGAGGTCGCACTGAAGGTCCTGCCGGCGGCGTTGGCCGGGGACGCCGAGTACACCGAGCGCTTCCGCCGCGAGTGCCGGGCCGCGGCGCGACTGCGCGAACCGCACATCGTGCCCATCCACCGCTTCGGCGAGATCGACGGCCGGCTCTACCTGGACATGCGCCTGGTCGAGGGCTCGGACCTCGGGACCTGGCTCGCGGCGCACGGGCCGCTCTCCCCCGCCGCGGCGGTCGCGGTCGTCTCGCAGGTCGCGAGCGCCCTCGACGCCGCGCACGCGGAGGGGATGGTGCACCGGGACGTCAAGCCGTCGAACATCCTGCTCGCCGGGGTCACCGACCGGGTCGACCCGGATCGCGTGTTCGCCTACCTGTTCGACTTCGGCATCGCCAGCTCCACCGCCGCCGGCGAGGACGGCGAGCAGCTCACCCGCAGCGGCACCGTCCCGGGGTCGGTCGCGTACCTCGCGCCGGAGCGGTTCCACGGCGTGCCCGCGGACCGCCGGGTCGACGTCTACGCCCTGGCCTGCGTGCTCCACCAGGCCCTGTCCGGGCGGCAGCCCTTCGCGGGCGACCTGCCCACGCTGATGCACGCGCACCTGTCGGTCCCGCCGCCCCCGATCGGCCGGCCGGACGTGCCCGCGGCGCTCGAGGAGGTCGCCGCGCGCGGGATGGCGAAGGACCCCGACCAGCGCTTCCCGACGGCCGGCGCACTGGCCGCCGCGGCCCGCGCGGCCGTGGGGACCTCGGCCGGCTCCGTGCCGACCGTGCCGCCCGCCCCGGCGGGCGGGCCCCGGCCGTCGAGCTTCGGGTCCGGCCCGCCCACCCCGGCCCGGAGCGACCCGCGCCAGGCCGCCGGGGTGTCGGGGCCGGCGTGGAGCGACCCGCGCCAGGCGCCCGCCGGGTCGGCGACGGGCTGGTCGTCGGCGCCCGACACCGTGGTGCGCCCGGGCCGGGAGGCGCCGCCGCCCCGCAGGCGCACCTCCCGGGCCGCGATCGCGGTCGTCGTCGTGGGCGTGCTGGTCGTGCTCGGCGGGCTGGCCACCGCCGTGCTGCTGCTGGTGCGGGGCGGCTCGACGCCGGCCCCCACCCCGACCGCCCCTCCGACCGCCACACGGTCCGCACCGACCGCGCAGAGCGTGGCCCCCACCGTCGCCGCCGGGTCGGGCGACGCCGCCCTCCTCGCCGACCTCCCGGCCGGGTTCTCCACCGCCAACTGCACGGCCGACGCCGGCACCGCGAGGACGATCGGCGCGCTGTCCTACCTGGTGTGCGAGAACGGCCCCGCCGACGGCCCCGACGGCGGCACCTTCACCCGGTACGCGCAGCAGAGCCGGCTCGACGAGGGCTTCGACGGCGCCGCGCGCGCCGCGAGCGTCCCGCTCGTCGAGAACGGCCAGCACTCGGGCTGCAGGACCGGCACCACGATCGCGACCGGCTACAGCCAGAACGACCGGTTCGCCGGCCGCGTGGGCTGCTACCACGACGCCGCGAGCGGCGCGGCCTACCTGTTCTGGGCGGACAACACCGCGCTGGCCCTCGGCTACCTGCGCCGCAGTGACGGCGACATGGCCGCGCTCTACGACTGGTGGAGCGCCAACGACTTCAGGGCCCCCGGCCGCTGACGGATCGTCAGGAGCTGGCCGCCTCGAAGAACCTCTCGAGCTCGGTCCGCACGTCGGGCCCGCACGGCTGGAACACGATCTCGGTGGCACCCGCCGCCTCGGCCTCGGCCAGCCGGCGCCGGATCTCGTCGCGCGTCCCGCTGAGCGTCACGTCCCGCAGCATGACGTGGCCACCGGCCCGCCACGCCGCCCGGTCGGCCTCGCCCAGCTCGACGCAGTGCCCGGTGTGCACCGCGAGGTGGCGCCGGTGCTCGGGTGTGCGCTCCACGACGTCCATCCACTCGGCTCCCCCGGGCAGTTCCCGGACCGCGGACGGGCCACCGAACTCGTAGGCGCCGTGGTAGGCCAGGGCCCATCCCGGTCCGGCCGCCACCCGGGCGTGCTCGGAGTCCGTGGATTCCCCCTCGTCGAGCACGGTGCCCCACACGAGGTACGGCACCCAGGAGTACTCGCCGGCGAACGCCGGCATCTGCAGGGTCACGTACAGCCCGTCGCCGACCCGTTTGGCGACCTCGTGGCCCTTGGGCCCGAGGGCACCGACGAGGACGGGCACGTCGACCGGCCGCGCGGGAGCGTGGCCCTCGGGATGCAGCATCTGCATCTCGGCCCCCTCCCACTCGACCACCTCACCGCGGAGCAGCGCCTTGTAGGTGCGGATGTAGGAGTCCATGTACGACCAGGGGATCGCGCGGTAGCCCATGGCCCGGCGACCGGTGAACCCGGTCCCGAAGGAGACCGCCACCCGGTCGGGGGCCAGCGCGGCGAGCGCGGCGGTCGCGGCCGCGTTCACCATGGGATGGCGCAGGGTCGGGACCAGCACGCCCGGTCCGAGGCCGATCCGTTCGGTGCGCTCGGCGGCGAGGGCGAGCGTCATCCAGACGTCCGGGCTCTGCTGCGGCGTGTCGTAGACCGATCACAGGTGCCCCTCGCCGGGGACGCCCGGGGGTCAGCCGCGGACCAGGGCGGCCAGCGCCTCGGCGGCGCCCTCCCGGGAGATCTCCGAGCGCTCGCCGGTGCGGCGGTCCTTGACCTCGAGCTTCCCCTCCGCCAGGCCCCGCCCCACGACGACGATCGTGGGCACGCCGATCAGCTCGGCGTCGGCGAACTTGACGCCGGGGCTGGCCTTGCGGTCGTCGAGGATCACCTGCAGACCGGCGGCCTCGAGCTCGGCGGCCACGGCCTCGCCGCCCTCCAGCAGCTCCGCGCTCTTCCCGGCGACCACGACGTGGACGTCGTACGGCGCCACCGACCGCGGCCAGATCAGCCCGGACTCGTCGTGGCTCTGCTCGGCGATCGCCGCGACCAGCCGCGAGACGCCGATGCCGTAGGAGCCCATCGTGATCCGGACCGGCTTCGAGTCGGGACCGAGCGCGTCGAGGGCGAAGGCGTCGGCGTACTTGCGGCCGAGCTGGAAGATGTGCCCGATCTCGATGCCACGCGCGGCCTCCAGCACGCCGGTGCCGTCGGGCGAGGGGTCGCCGGCGCGGACCTCCGCGGCCTCGATGGTGCCGTCGGGCGTGAAGTCGCGCCCCACCACGAGGTCGACGACGTGGTGGTCGGCCTTGTCCGCGCCCGTCACCCACGCGGTGCCGGTGACGATGCGCGGGTCGACCAGGTACCGCACGCCGTTGGCCTGCAGCGCCTCGGGCCCGATGTAGCCCTTGACCAGGAACGGGTTGGCCGCGAAGTCCTTGTCCTCGAGCAGCGCGACCTCGGCCGGCTCCAGCGAGGCCTCGAGGCGCTTCATGTCGACCTCGCGGTCGCCGGGCACGCCGACGCCCAGCAGCTCCCACTCCTCCGCGCCGGGCTGCCTGGTCTTCAGCAGCACGTTCTTCAGGGTGTCGGCCGCGGTGAACTTGCGGTCCGTGTGCGCGTTGAGGAAGTCGACCAGCGTCTCGATGGTCGGGGTGTCCGGCGTGTGGTGGACGACGGCGGCGGGCTTGTCCTCGATCGACTCGGCCGGCGGCGCGGGCGTGGTCACCGCCTCGACGTTCGCCGCGTAGCCGCCCGGGCCGCGCACGAAGGTGTCCTCGCCGGTCTCCGACTCCGCCAGGAACTCCTCGGACGCCGAGCCGCCCATCGCGCCCGAGGTGGCCGCGACGATCACGTACCTCAGCCCGAGCCGACCGAAGATCTTGATGTACGCCTCGCGGTGCCTGGCGTAGGACTCCGACAACCCCTCGTCGGACAGGTCGAAGGAGTACGAGTCCTTCATGAGGAACTCGCGCCCGCGCAGGATGCCCGCGCGGGGCCGCTCCTCGTCCCGGTACTTGGTCTGGATCTGGTACAGGATGACCGGGTAGTCCTTGTACGAGGAGTACTCGCCCTTCACCGCGAGGGTGAACAGCTCCTCGTGCGTGGGACCGAGCAGGTAGTCGCCGCCCTTGCGGTCCTTGAGCCGGAACAGGTTCGGCCCGTACTCGGTCCAGCGGTTGGTGGCCTCGTACGGCTCGCGGGGCAGCAGCGCGGGGAACTGGATCTCCTGGGCGCCCATGGCGTCCATCTCCTCGCGCACGATGTTCTCGATGCGCCGCAGCACCTTCAGCCCGAGCGGCAGCCAGGAGTAGACGCCCGGGGCGACGCGGCGGACGTAGCCCGCGCGGACCAGCAGCTTGTGGCTGGGCACCTCCGCGTCGGCCGGGTCCTCGCGGAGGGTGCGGAGGAACAGCGACGACATCCTGGTCAACACGCTGAGCAGGGTACTGAGGGGGGCGGGCGGGACGAGCATCGGTCCTGCGGCCACCTGGGCCCGGGCTCCATCTCAGAGTGAGACCTCCGCGCACCACCCGCCGCGCGTTCTGATGACCCGGCCAGGCCGCGACGACGGAGTCCGGCCCCGCCGAGAAGGACGGTGTGCACGATGACCGCGACCGCGGAACGCGCTGAGAAGACCGGACGGGGCGAGCGGCCCTCCGCGGAGGAGCTGGTCGCCCGCGCGGAGGCCCTCGTCCCGGTGCTGCGCGGGCGCGCCCAGCACTGCGAGGAGCTGCGCCGGATCCCGGACGAGACCATGGCCGACCTGACCGACGCCGGCCTGTTCGACCTGGTCGCGCCCCGCAGCCTGGGCGGGTACGGCTACGGGATGCGGGAGTTCGGCACGATCACCCGGATCCTCGCCCAGGGCTGCGCCTCCACGGCCTGGGTCTACTCGTTCCTGGTGGTGCACAACGTGTCGCTGGTCCAGGACACCCCGCACCTGCTGCACGGGAGGGCGTTCGCCCCCTGCGCGCTGTCCGCGGGCTTCCAGGCCACCCCGTCCGGCACGGCGGTCCCCGTCGAGGGCGGGTGGCGGCTCACCGGCAGGTGGCCCTTCGCCAGCGGCATCATGAACTCCGAGTACTCGCTGCTGATCACCACCGAGGACCGCGGCGACGGGAGCGAGCCCGCGCTGCTCGGCCTGGTCGTCGACGTCGCCGACGTGACGATCCACGACGTCTGGCACATGTCCGGGATGAAGGGCACCGGCTCGAACACCTTCTCCTGCGAGGACCTCTTCGTGCCGGCCGACCGGCAGTGGACCGTGTTCGGGCAGGAGCCGATCCACCCGCTCGACCACGGCGAGGACCGGCCGCTCGAGGGCTTCTCGATGATCCGGATGTTCGACGTCCTGCTGGCCGCCGTCGCGGTCGGCAGCGCGGAGGCCTGCCTGGCCGACTACAAGCAGCGGATCCTGACCCGCACCGTCGGGTTCGGGCTCGGCCCGCAGCGCGAGCACCGCGAGGCGTGGGTGCGCTACGGCGACGCGGTCACCCGCACCCGGATCGCCCGGCTGGTGTGGGACGAGACCCACCGCGTGGTCACCGAGCTCGCCGACGCCGGGGAGAAGGCGTCCCTGGAGCAGGCCTGTGAGCTCCGCATGGCCTCCCCCGCGATCTGCCGGCTCGCGCGCGAGGCGATCGACACCATGCTCGACGGCGCCGGGTCCAGCGTGAACGAGCTGCGCAGCCCCTTCCAGCGCTACAAGCGGGACGTCGACACCCTCAAGAGCCACTCCTACCTGCACTGGGACGGCGCGGCGGTCACCGCCGGCGCGGCGCTGCTCGGCGTCACCGACGAGCCCGACGGCCTGCTGCTGGTCTGAACCGAGGCGCGCGGCGAGAGGTGCCGGGAGAGCACCCCTCACCGCGCACGGCGGTCAGGCGATACCGAAGCGGCGGATCTTGCGGTAGATCGTCGCCCGGGAGATGCCCAGGTCGGCGGCGGCGCGCTCCTTGTTGCCGCCGGCCTTCTCCAGGGCGGCCACGATCGCGTCCCGCTCCGTGCTCTCCAGGCGCGCGAGCGGGCGCGTCGGCGGGCCCGCGCGGTACCCCTCCGGCAGGTGCCGCACACCGATGTCGAAGTGCATCGCCGTGACCAGGGCGGTGGCGAGGACGCGGCGCAGCTCGCGGACGTTGCCGGGCCAGGGCTGGGTGCGCAGCGCGGTCAGGGCCTGCGCGGTGCACCGCGGCCGGGGCCCGTCGGCGGGGGCGAGCTCGCCGAGCAGGTCGTCGACCAGGCCGGGCAGGTCGGCCGCCCGGTCCCGCAGCGGCGGCACGGCCAGCGCGGCCCGGGCCTCGTCGAGCAGTCCGCCGGGGCGCCCGTGCGGGCGGGTCGCGGTGAGGACCACGCGCGCGGCGGCCGCACCGACGAGGGCGGCCACCGCGCCGTCGCCGTCGAGCTCCTCGGCGCGGCGCAGCACGACGGTCGCGTGCGGGTCGGACAGGGCCGCGGCCAGGTCGGCGGTCGCGCCCGGGGCCCGGCAGTCGACCACGGTGCAGGGGCCGGCGGTGGTGTGCTCGTGCAGCCGCTCGTGCACCCGCCCGGCCAGCCACACCTTGCCGACGCCGGGTTCGCCGTGCAGCAGCACCGGCCCGCCCAGCTCGGCCAGCCGGCGCGCCCGACGCAGCACGTTGGTCCATCCCGTGTCGGGTCCGGCGGCCGTCGGCCGGCCCTCGGCCGGGACCATGGTCACGACGACCCCGGCCGGCCACGGCCCGCCGCAGTCGACCGGGGCGCACCGGGCGTCGACGACGACGTCGCGGGTCAGCGTGAGCCGCCCGGTGACCTCGCGGCCGGAGGACACCGCGGCGCGGGCCCAGTCCCACAGCAGCGCGTGGTCGGCGGGCTCGAACAGCTGGGCGGCCGCGGAGTTGGTGAAGAGGAACTCCTCGTTGAGCGAGGCGACGGCCACGCTGCGCCGGCGCCGGGACCGCGCCACGAGCTCCTCGAACAGCGCCCGCTCGTGCACGGTGGCCTGCTCGCGCAGCCGTGCCTCGATCTCGCGGACGGTCTCGGTGAGCAGGGGCAGCAGGAGCTCGTTGGTGTCCCGCGAGGCGCAGGTCAGGTCGAGCACGCCCTCGAGCCGGCGGGACAGCGGGTCGAGGATCGGCACGCCGACGCAGGTGAAGTCCTGCATCGCGTCCTGGTAGTGCTCGCCGCCGACGATCAGGGTGGGGCGACGCTCCTCGACCACCGTGCCGAGGCCGTTGGTGCCCACCCGCTCCTCGTCCAGGCAGCAGCCGGGCGAGGCGGAGATCCGGTCCAGGCCGGCGAACAGGGCCGCGCGCCCGGCGCCCCGCCACAGGATCCACGCCTGGGCGTCGGCCAGGACGACGGCGGTCGAGGTGCCCGCCAGCTGGGTCACGAGCCGGTCGAGAACCGGCTCGGCCGCGCGCAGCAGCCGGGGGGTGCCCGCCCGGTCCGGGTCGGCGCCGCCGGCCGGCATCCGGCAGGGGTCCACACCGGAGAGCAGCGAGCGCCGCCACGACGCCGCGATCTCGGGACGGACCAGCCCGTCCGCGGCGGTCGGCTCCGCCGACGACTCCGCCCCGCCGGAGAGCAGCCGCTCCCGCGCCCGGCGGATGAGCCGCTGCCCCTCCGGGCTCCAGCGCGCCGGCCCCGCGCCGCGGCCGTACGCCACGACGCCGCCCGCGGACGACCTCCCGTGCCCCACCCCGACCTCCTCGTCGGCATGCCCCCGATCTTCTCGACCCTGCCCGCCGAACGGTCGTCAGGGCAAGACCTGACGACCGTTCGTCCGACGCCGGGTCAGCCGCCCGCGGCCGCGCGGCGCTGCCGGGTGGTGCGGTGCTCGGGTTCCGTGTCGAACTCGGGGATCACGTGCTCGCCCATGAGCCGGAGCATGCGCAGCGTCTCCTCCTTGGACTTCACGCCACGCAGCATGAGGAACTGGTCGGCCCCGGTGGCCTCCCACCGGCGGAGCTGGGCGACGACGTCGTCGGGGTCGCCCACGACCGCCGCGCCCAGCTCGAGGAACCCGTCGAGCGCCTCCTCGGTCAGGTCGGGCAGCACCTCGGGCCACACCGGGAAGCCCTCGGGCCGGGGGAAGGTGTCGTGGTACCGGAAGACCTGCGACATCTGGTAGTTGTTGCCGCCCGCGAGGAAGTCCCGCCGCGCGGTCTCCCGGTCCTCGGCGATCGAGTTGAAGCCGTTGGCCACGATGAGGTTGTCGTTGACCCAGGCGCCGATCGGGTCGTCGCAGCGGGCCACGGCGTCCTTGTAGGCTTTGATGGCCACCTCGGTCTTCGGGATCTCGTCGAGGGAGAAGCCCAGCGCACCCATCCCGCGCCGGCCGCACATCTCGAAGCTCGAGGTGTTGCCGGCGGCGTACCAGATCGCCGGGTGCAGCGGCCCGTACGGCTTGGGCAGGACCCGCCGCGGCGGCATCTCCCAGTACTTGCCGGTGAAGCCGGGGTACTCGTCCCAGAGCCACATCTTCGCGAACTCGGGCACCGTCTCGAAGAAGATGTCCTTGGTCTCGTTCACGTCCGTGACGTCGGTGTGGAAGCCCTTCACCTCGTGGCTGCCGGCGCCGCGGCCGACGCCGAACTCGAAGCGGCCCTCGGTGAGGTGGTCGAGCATCGCGACCCGCTCCGCGACCGCCGCGGGGTGGTGCACGCGCGGCAGCGGGTTGAAGATCCCGGAGCCGATGTGGGCGCGCGAGGTGAGCGCACCGAGCGCGCCGAGGAAGACGTCGTTGGACGAGATGTGGCTGTACTCGTCGAGGAAGTGGTGCTCGGAGATCCAGATGTACTTGAAGCCGGCCCGCTCCGCGGCCAGGCACAGCTCCAGGTCGTCCATCAGGACGCGATGCTCGGCGTACGGGTCCGTGCGCCGGTCGGCGGGCAGGTAGCCCTGGGTCAGGAAGCCGAACTCCATCGTCGTCCCCCGCTCAGACCGCGGCCGCGGCCGGGACCCGGGACCGGACGAAGTCGCCGATCCGGTCGATCGCGGCGGCGCCTTCGGGGAGCCGGTCGGCGAACATCTGGAACACGTGCACCATCTCGTACCCGACCTGCAGGAACGCCTCGCCGCCCGCGCGGAGCACGCCGTCGGCGATCCGCACGGCGTCGTCCTCCAGGACCTCGCTGCTGCCCACCTGCACGAGCAGCGGCGGGAGCCCGGCCAGGTTCCCCAGCAGCGGCGACGCCCGGTGGTCGGCCGGGTCCGCGCCCTGCAGGTAGCCCTGCTGCATCTCGGTGAGCACCGCCCGGCTGACCAGCGGGTCCACCGCCTCGCGCCCGGTCATCGAGTCCCCGGCCAGCGTGAGGTCGGCCCAGGGCGACATCAGGACCCGGTACGCCGGGATCGGGTCGCCGGCGTCCCGGGCCGCGGCGAGGACCGCCAGCGCCAGGCC
>NZ_JBHSQK010000033.1:0-39650 GCF_042658055.1 Pseudonocardia lutea | reverse complement strand
CGCCGGCCGAGTCGCCGCCCACCACGAGCGAGGCCGGGTCGACGCCGTCGGCGAGCATCCCGCGGTAGGCGGCGACCCCGTCGTCGTACGCGGCCGGGAAGGCGTGCTCCGGGGCGAGCCGGTAGTCGGCGAGGAAGACGCGCGCCCCGGCGGCCCGGGCGATCCGGGCCGCGAGGTCGCGGTGGCTGGTCGGCGAGCCGATCAGGTAGCCGCCGGCGTGGAAGTGCAGGACGGTCGCCCCGGCGCTCCCGGGGACCTCCACCCAGATGCCGCGCACCCCGCCGACCACGCCCTCGGTCAGCGTGGCGTCGGCGGCCGGCTCCGGGCACATGCCGTCGAAGCCCGTCCGCATCTCCTCGAGCGTCGCGTCCTCCCGCAGCCAACCCGCGTAGGCCGCCGCGGCCAGCTCGTTCACCCGTGCCGAGACCATCCGTCCTCCTCACGCCGTGGCGGGCCACGCCGCCCGCCCGTCGAAGGTCACCAGTCCGCGGCCCGGCCCGGAGGTCTCACTTCCGAGATGGCCGGTCTCAGAGTGAGACCTCCGCACCGCCCACCCGGCTGCCTAGCGTCGGGAGCGGGACCGGCGGCGTGGCCGGTCCGTCGGGACGAACGGACGGTGGTGCACCCATGGGACGGATGGACGGCAAGGTCGCGCTGGTCACCGGGGCGGCGCGCGGGCAGGGCCGCTCGCACGCGCTGCGGCTGGCCGAGGAGGGCGCGGAGATCGTCGCCGTCGACCTCTGCGCGCAGATCGACACCGTGCCGTACGGCATGTCCGTCCCGGAGGACCTCGCCCAGACGGCCAAGCTGATCGAGGAGCTGGACCGCCGGGTCCTCACCCGCGAGGCCGACGTCCGGGACTCGGGCGCGCTCGACGCCGCGGTGCAGGCGGGCCTGTCGGAGTTCGGCCACATCGACGTCGTGTGCGCCAACGCGGGCATCTTCAGCTACGCCCCGACGTGGGAGATGACCGACGAGATGTGGGACGACATGCTCGCGGTCAACGTCACCGGCGTGTGGAAGACCCTCAAGGCGGTGCTGCCGTCGATGATCGAGCGCGGTCGGGGCGGCTCCCTCGTGCTGACCAGCTCCACGGCCGGGCTCCGCGGCTTCGGCAACATGGCCCACTACACGGCGGCCAAGCACGGCGTCGTCGGGATCATGCGGACGATGGTGCAGGAGGTCTCGCAGTACGGGATCCGGTGCAACACGGTCCACCCGACCGCCGTCGACACCGACATGATCCAGAACGAGGCGATGTACAAGCTCTTCCTGCCGGACGCGAAGCCCGAGGAGCTGACCCGGGAGCGGTACGGCGAGGCCTTCCAGGCCCTGCACACGATGCCGCACCCCTGGGTGGAGGCGCGCGACATCTCCAACGCCGTCCTGTGGCTGGCCTCCGACGAGTCCCGCTACGTCACCGGCCAGACCCTCGCCGTCGACCTCGGGTTCCTCGAGAAGGTGTAGGTGCGGCGTCGCCATCCGTGCGCGGGACGTGGTGCTGGGGCCTCCCGTCCCGCGCACGGCGGAATGGGGCGGGCGCGGCCGGGGTTGGGCTCGACATGACCGAGGCCACAGGATTCGACCCGCACGCGCTGCTCGCCGAGAGCCGGCTCGGCGTGCTCGCCACCCTCAAGAAGGACGGCAGGCCGCAGCTCTCCCCCGTCACCCCGTTCTACGACCGGGACGCGGGGGTCGTCTACGTGTCGATGACCGAGGGGCGTGCCAAGACCGCGAACCTGCGGCGCGACCCGCGGGCGGCCCTCGAGGTGACCAGCTCCGACGGCTGGGCGTGGGCCACCGCCGAGGGCACGGCCACGCTGACCGGGCCCGGCACCGACCCGGACGGGCCGGAGGTGCAGGCGCTGGTCGACTACTACCGGGCCGCGGCCGGCGAGCACCCGGACTGGGCGGAGTACCGCAAGGCCATGGTCCACGACCGGCGGGTACTGATGGCCCTGACCGTCGAGAAGGTCTACGGCGCGCGGATCCGGTAACCCGACACGGGAGCTTTCCTCCACTTCGGAGTGAACTGCGTGTCGCTCCCTCGGATCTCCTCGCTCTTCGTGGTCGCATTCCCCCGGAACACGGTCTGCGGGGGGAGCGGCCATGCGGATGGGGATCCTGTCGACCACGGTCGGGCGAGCACTGGTCACGGTCGGTGCCGGGCTGGTGCTGCTGGCGCCGGCCGCGAGCGCCGAGCCGCTCCCGCCGCCTCCGGACCGGCCCGAGCGGATCGTCGAGTCGGTCGGTGCGGCGGTCGAGGTCGCCCCGGGCGTCACGCACCGGGACGTCACCACGACCACCGCGGCCGGCAACGTCATGGCCGACGTCGTGGAGGTCGACCTGACGGTGCCGGGTGTTCGGGCCGACCTGCTCACCCCCGGCGCCGTCGCGGCCCGCGCGCCGGTCAAGGGCATGGCCGACGGCAGCGGCGCCGTCGCCGGGATCAACGGCGACTTCTTCGACATCGGCCGGACCAGTGCACCCGCCGGCCCGGCGGTGCAGGACGGCCGGTTCCTCAAGGCCGCCGTGCCGCAGGGCCGCCGCGCCGCCCCGGCGGTGCCGGGCGCCGAGATGGACTACGTGTTCGCGGTCGGGACGGACGGCGTCGCCCGCGTCGACCGGCTGCCGCTGCGCGGCGAGGTGCGCCGCACCGGGATCGAGCGGGTGTCCTACGCCGGGCCGCGGACGGAACAGGACACCCTGCCGATCGTCGCGCTCAACCAGCACGCGGTGCCCGTCGGCGGGATCGGGGTGTTCACCGCCGACTGGGGCGAGGTCGACCGCGCCCGCACCCTCTGCGGTTCCGACACCGACCGCGACGCCCCGTGCGCGGCCGACACCGTCGAGGTCGTGGTCCGCGACGGGACCGTCACGGCGGTCCGCGCGCCCGGGCCGGGCCGGCTGCCCCCGGAGGAGACCGCGCTCGTCGGGCGCGAGCAGGGGGCCGTGGCGCTGCGCGGCCTGAAGGTCGGCGACCGGGTGAGCGTGGACTACGCGTTGGTGCCGGCCAGCGGGGTCGCCCCGCGGATGGCGGTCGGCGGCAGCCCGATCCTGCGCGACGGCGCCCCCACCGAGCGGCTCGACGACCGCGCCCGCGCCCCGCGCAGCGGCGCCGGCGCGACCGCCGACGGGCGCCGGATGCTCCTGGTGACCGTCGACGGCCGGCAGTCCGACAGCGTCGGCGCGACCCTGCTGCAGTTCTCGAACCTGCTGCGCGAGCTGGGCCTGGACGACGCCGTCAACCTCGACGGCGGCGGTTCCTCCACCCTCGCCTACCGCGACGGCGGCGCACCCGCGACGACGATCGTCAACGACCCGTCCGACCCCTCGCCCCGCCTGGTGCCCAACGGGATCGGCGTCTACTCGGGGTAGCCCGCCGGGTAGCCTCGGTACCCGACGTTCCGGACCGAGGAGCCCGCGTGCCCCGCACCCGCCGTGCCCGCACAGGTCGCGCGATCGCCGCCCTGCTCGCGCTCGCCCTCGCTGCGGTCGCCCTCGTCGCGGTGGTGCGGTTCGACGTGGCGGACCGGGTCCGGGACCGGGTCGCACCCGAGCCGTCCCCCGGCTGCGTCGTCGACGACCCGACGAGCGAGGGCTGCCTGACCCCGGCCGCGCTCGCCCTGCACGAGCGGGCCGTGGCCGAGTTCGGCGACCGGCTGCGGGGCACCACGTGCTGGAGCCCGCACGAGTGGAACCCCTCGAGCGACCACCCGCAGGGCCGGGCCTGCGACTTCTTCCCCACGCGTGCCGGCACCTTCCCGGAGGGCACCGAGCTGGAGACCGGGTGGGCGGTCGCGAACTGGGTGCGGGACCACGCCGACGAGCTCGACGTCCGGTACGTGATCTGGCAGGGGCGGATCTGGTACCGCAGCGCGCTGTTCCCCGACGAGGACGGGTGGGGCCGCCCGTACGACGGCGGCGGCGTGTACGACCCCGCGGACGCCACCGGCGGCCACTTCGACCACGTGCACGTGTCCGTGCGACGGTAGCCGGGTGACCGCCTGGCTGAGCTGGTCCTGCGGGAAGGACTCCGCCTACGCGCTCGGGCTGCGGCCGGACGTCACCGGCCTTCTCACCACGGTCTCCGCCGGCCGGGTCCCGGTCCACGGGGTGCCGCGGCAGCTGGTCGAGGCGCAGGCGGCCGCGCTGGGTCTGCCGCTGCACGTCGTCGAGCTGCCCTGGCCCTGCCCGAACGCCGAGTACGAGCGGCGGACCGGTGCCGCGCTCGCCGCCGCGCACGCGGCCGGCGCGGACACCGTCGTCTACGGCGACCTCCACCTCGCCGACATCCGCGCCTACCGCGAGCGCACGCTGGCCGGCACCGGCCTCGCGCCCGAGTTCCCGTTGTGGGGCAGGCCGACCGGCCCGCTGGCCCGGGACATGATCGCGGCGGGGCTGCGCGCCGTCGTCGTCTCGGTGGACCCCGTGCGGGTGCCCGCCGGACTGGCCGGGCACCCGTTCGACGAGGAGTTCCTCGCCGCCCTGCCCGAGGCCGCGGACCGGTGCGGGGAGAACGGCGAGTTCCACACCTTCGTCACCGACGGCCCGGGCTTCCGCGCGCCCGTGCCGGTCAGGGTCACGGGCGTCGGGGAGCGGGACGGGATGGTGGTCGCCGAGCTCGCGCCGGCGATCAGCCCAGCAGCTCCGTGACCAGCCCGCCGACGTCCGCGGACTCGATGAGGAAGCCGTCGTGCCCGTACGGGGACTCGATCACCCGCAGCTCGGCGTCGGGGATGCCCGCGGCCAGCTCCTCCTGCTGCGGGACGGGGTAGAGCCGGTCCGAGCTGATCCCGACGACGGTGGTGCGGGCGCCGACCCGGGCCAGCGCGGCGGCCGTGCCCCCGCGCCCGCGCCCGACGTCGTGGGCGTTCATCAGCTCGGTGAGCCGCACGTAGGAGCCGGCGTCGAAGCGGTGCACCAGCTTCGCGGCGTGGTGGTCCAGGTAGGACTCGACGGCGTAGCGGCCGCCGTGGAAGGGGTCCTCGCCGGTCTGCGGCTCGCGGCCGAACCGGGTGGCCAGCTCGACGCCGCTGCGGTAGCTCAGGTGCGCGATCCGCCGGGCGACGCCCAGGCCCGCGTGCGGTCCCGATCCGGCCGGGAGGTGGTGGTAGTCGCCGCCGTGCCAGCCGGGGTCGGCGCGGATCGCGGCGAGCTGCGGGGCGGCCCAGCCGATCTGGTCGGCCGAGGCCGCCGCGGGCGAGGCGAGCAGCATCAGCCGCGCGACACGGTCCGGCTCGGTCGCCGCCCACTCGAGCGCGCGCATGCCGCCCATCGACCCGCCGACGACCAACGCCCACGTGCCCACGCCCAGCGCGTCGGCCAGCGCGACCTCCGAGCGGACGGTGTCGCGGGCCGTGACGAGCGGGAACCGGCTGCCCCAGGGCCGCCCGTCCGGGGCCGGCGACGCCGGTCCGGTCGTGCCCTGGCAGCCGCCGACGACGTTCGGCGCCACCACGAAGTACCGGTCGGTGTCCAGCGGGCGGCCCGGCCCGATCAGCCCGTCCCACCAGCCGGCGGTCGGGTGCCCCGGCCCGGCCGGACCGGTGACGTGCGAGTCCCCGGTGAGGGCGTGCAGGACCAGCACGGCGTTGGACCCGGCGGCGTCGAGCTCGCCCCAGGTCTCGTAGGCGAGCCGGACGCCCGGGAGCT
Organism: Pseudonocardia lutea; assembly: GCF_042658055.1. NCBI lineage: Bacteria > Bacillati > Actinomycetota > Actinomycetes > Pseudonocardiales > Pseudonocardiaceae > Pseudonocardia > Pseudonocardia lutea. Next base: position 33,995 of record NZ_JBHSQK010000033.1, on the reverse strand, counting down.
CGCCGCCGGCCTCGAGCGGCAACGGGGCGGGGAGGTCCAGGAAGCGGCGCCGCCCGGGGTCCGCCCCCTCCCGCCACGCACCGGTGGCGGGAGGGAGCAGAGTCTCCGGATCCGTGGTCGTCACGCGCTCTTGGCGGCCCGGAACCCGGCGTCGAGGTCGGCCTTGATGTCCTCGATGCCCTCCAGGCCCACCGACAGCCGGATGAGGCCCGGGCCGACGCCCGTGGACAGCTGCTCCTCGCCGGAGAGCTGGCTGTGGGTGGTGGACGCCGGGTGGATCACCAGGCTGCGGACGTCGCCGATGTTGGCCAGGTGGCTGTGCAGCTCCAGCGCGTCGACGAACTTCTTGCCCGCCTCCACGCCGCCGCGGATGTCGAACGCCACCACGGCGCCCGCGCCCTTCGGCAGGTACTTCTGCTGCAGCGCGTGCCACGGGCTCGACGGCAGCGCGGCGTAGTAGACCTTCTCCACCTCGTCGCGCTGCTCCAGCCACTCGGCCACCGCGAGGGCGTTCTGCACGTGCCGCTCGATCCGCAGCGACAGCGTCTCGACGCCCTGGATCAGCAGGAACGAGTTCAGCGGGGCGATCGCCGGGCCGAGGTCGCGCAGCAGCTGCACCCGGAACTTGATCAGGAAGGACTGCGGGCCGAGCGCCTCCCAGTAGTTGAGGCCGTGGTAGCTCGGGTCCGGGGTGGTCAGGCCCGGGAACCTGTCGGCCTGGGCGCCCCAGTCGAAGTTGCCCGAGTCGACGACCACGCCGCCGATGCTCGTGCCGTGCCCGCCGAGGAACTTGGTGGCCGAGTGCACCACGATGTCCGCGCCGTGCTCGAACGGGCGGACCAGGTACGGCGTGGGCACGGTGTTGTCGACGATCAGCGGCACGCCGGCCTCGTGGGCGAGGTCCGCGACGGCCCGGATGTCCAGCACGTTGCTGCGCGGGTTGCCGATCGTCTCGGCGTAGAAGGCCTTCGTGTTGGGGCGCACCGCGGCACGCCACTCCTCGAGGTTGTCCGGGTCCTCGACGAACGTGACGTCGATGCCGAGCTTCGGCAGCGTGTAGTGGAACAGGTTGTACGTGCCGCCGTAGAGCGAGGCGCTGGACACGAAGTGGTCCCCGGCCTGCGCGATGTTGAGGATGGCGAGCGTCTGCGCGGCCTGCCCGGAGGCGACCGCCACGGCCCCGATGCCGCCCTCGAGCGCGGCGATCCGCTGCTCCAGGACGTCCTGGGTCGGGTTCATGATCCGGGTGTAGATGTTGCCCAGCTCGGCGAGGCCGAACAGCGCCGCGGCGTGGTCGGTGTCGCGGAAGGTGTACGACGTCGTCTGGTAGATCGGGGTGGCCCGGGCACCGGTGGTCGGGTCGGCGGAGGCGCCGGCGTGGACCTGCTTGGTCTCGAAGGACCAGGCGGCGGTGGGGTCGTTCTCGGGCATGCGAGGGTCTCCTGGGGGGTGATCTTCGGGGGCTACGCGTGAGGGGACGGGGATTCAGCCGCGCGGGCGACAGGCCGCGCTGGTCACACGCATGAAGTCGACATGGCGACGGGCCACGAGGCGGATCACGGGAGCGACCGTAACCGGGTCGTCATACCCGCACAACACCGGTCCGGGTGGCTCACTACCCTGCCTGTCGTGCTCGTCCTGCTGCCCCCGTCGGAGACCAAGCGGACCGGGGGCGACGGGCCGCCGCTGGACCTCGCGGCGCTGCGTCACCCCGAGCTCGACCCGGTGCGCAAGGCGCTGGTCGACGAGCTGGTGGAGCTTTCCGACGACGTCGCGGCCTGCCGGGCGGCGCTCGGCCTGTCGGAGCGCCGGCTCGACGAGATCGAACGCAACGCGGCGCTGTGGACCTCCCCCACCTCCCCGGCGATCACCCGGTACACCGGGGTGCTCTACGACGCGCTCGACGTCGGGTCGCTGCGCGGGGCCGCCGCGGGCCGGGCGCGGGAACGGCTGGCGGTCGGCTCGGCGCTGTTCGGGCTGGTCCACGCCGGCGACCCGATCCCGGCGTACCGGCTGTCCGCGGGGTCGGCGCTGCCCGGCAGCGGCACGCTGGCGGCACGGTGGAAGCCGGTGCTGGAGCCGGTGCTCGCGCGGCTGGCCGCGGAGCAGCTCGTGGTGGACCTGCGGTCGGGCGCCTACGCGCAGCTGGCGCGGGTCCCGGGTGCGGTCACGGTGAACGTGCTGGCCGAGCGCCCGGACGGCACGCGCTCGGTGGTGAGCCACCACAACAAGTCGCACAAGGGCGGGCTGGCGCGGCTGCTCGTCTCCACCCGCGCGGAGCCGGCCGACGCGGCGGGGGTCGCGCGCATCGCCCGCCGCGCCGGCCACGTGGTGGAGCGCTCCGGTAACCACCTCGACCTGGTCATCCCTACCTGACCCCCGCGAGTCGGCAGTTTCAGGCGCGCGAGTCGGCAGTTTCAGGCGCGCGAGTCGGCAGTTTCAGGCGCGCGAGTCGGCAGTCCTGGTCGCGCGAGTCGGCAGTTTCGGTAGCCCGGGCCGGCAGTCCGGGTCGCGCGACTCGGCCGGTTTCAGTAGCCCGGACCGGCAGTTCCGGAAGGCAGGCCCACTCAGGCCCCGGGTCCGGAACAGCGAGCCCTCCGGCTCCGGGGCCCCCTCGCCCCGCCGATCCGCAAGCCGAGCTCGGAGCCATGATCGCCGATAGTGGAGCGGGAACGTCGAAAACCGACCGTTCCCGTCCTGAAGCCGTGATCATGGTCGGCGAGTCGCGCAGCAGCACCGCCGCGACCCCCGCACCGGCCATCCGCTGGGCTGCTCGCCGCGGGCCGGAGCAGGCCGGGCAGGTGCTGCGCGAGGCGTGGGCAGCACGGGGAACGCGGAAAACCGGTTGAGCCGGCCCCACCGTGTACGCGACCCTCTCACCGTCCGACGTGAAGGCGCAGGAGGTGCCCCGTGACGACCGCCGCCCGGGTGGCGGCGCGCCCCGGCGCGCCCTCCGGCCACCGCACCCCGCGCTGAGGCCCACAGGGGTCGCCGGCGTGGGGTGTCCGCCCCACGTCAGGAGAACCCTTCCCATGCGCGAGCGCATGCCCAAGCGCCGTCGCCGCTTCGACGACGACGAGTACGTCCCCGGGAACGTCCCCCACCCCGTGCACCTGCACGAGGACCCCGACCTCCCGCCCGCGGGCGACCGCTGGTCGACCTGGACCGGCGCCCGGCACGGCCCCGAGCCCCGTCCGGCCTGGGTGGAGACCGCGCACGGCGCGGTCGACACCGAGCTGGGCGTGCTCAAGACCGGCAAGGAGGCCGACGTCCACCTGGTCGAGCGCGGGGTCCCCGGCTCGCCCGGGGTGCTGATGGCCGCCAAGCGGTACCGCACCGCCGAGCACCGGATGTTCCACCGCGACGCCGGCTACCAGGAGGGGCGCCGCGTGCGCCGCTCCCGGGAGATGCGGGCGATGACGAACCGGACCGCGTTCGGCCGCGAGCTGCTGTCCGGGCAGTGGGCGGCCGCGGAGTTCGCGGCGCTGTCCACGCTGTGGTCCGCCGGGCTGCCGGTCCCCTACCCCGTCCAGCTCGACGGCACCGAGCTGCTGCTCGAGTTCGTCGGCGACGGGACGCGGGCCGCGCCCCGGCTGGCTGAGCTCCGCCCGTCCGGCCCCGAGCTGGCCGAGCTGTGGGCGCAGCTGGTCGCGGCCCTGCGCGGGCTGGCCCGGCACGGCTGGGCGCACGGCGACCTGTCCGCCTACAACCTGCTGGTCGACCACGGCCGGCTGGTGCTGATCGACCTGCCGCAGGTCGTCGACCTGGTCGGGAACCCGCACGGCGCGGACTTCCTGGTCCGCGACGTCCGGCGGGTCGCGGAGTGGTTCACCGCCCGCGGCCTGCCCGGCGACCCCGGCGAGCAGCTCTTCCACGAGCTGGTCGCGGAGGCCGGTCTGGGCTGAGCGAACGACCGACACCACCGGCACCAACGGCACTCTCGCTCACACCGACCGAGCGAGAGTGCCGTTGGCTCCTCCACCCCCTGGTCCTCGGCGGGGAGCGCGAGATCACGTCGCCGGCCCGCCGGCGCGGGTTGCCGGCCCGGTAGGGTGGACCGAGGCGTTGATCCTCGGCGCCCTGCACGTACCCGTCGGGCGCTCCCCTTTCGCGCCCGGGCCCGTCCCGTGCCGGCCGCGCATCGCCGCCCGTGCCGCTCCGTGTGACGCGCCGACGTCCCGGAGGTCCAGTGACCAGTCCGTCCCGCCGCCCTGCCCGCGCGCACCAGCCCCGTGGTGAGCGCCAGCGGAGCGCGAACCAGTACACCGCGTACGGCGCGGAGGGCAGCCGACCGCGTCGACGCCGGTCCGGCGCCCCGCAGCAGCGCCCGGCCCGCGCGGCCCTGAAGCCCGTCCTGCCCGAGGAGGTCCTCTGGACCGCCCCGGAGTCGGGCCTGCCCACCTTCGCCGAGCTCGGCCTGCCCGAGCCGGTGCTGCGCGCCCTGACCGCGGAGGGCTTCACCGAGCCCCGCCCGATCCAGGCCGCTACCCTGCCGGAGACGCTGCGCGGCCGGGACCTGCTCGGCCGCGGCCAGACCGGCTCCGGCAAGACCCTCGCCTTCGGCCTCGCGCTCGTCGCGCGCCTCGCCGGCGGCCGCGCCCAGGCCCGCCGCCCGCGCGGGCTGGTCCTGGTGCCGACCCGCGAGCTCGCGCAGCAGGTCGTCGACGCCGTGGAGCCGTTCGCCAGGGCGCTGCACCTGCGACAGGCCGTCGTCGTGGGCGGGCTGTCGATGAACCGGCAGATCGACACCCTCGCCCGCGGCGTCGACCTGCTCGTCGCCACGCCCGGCCGGCTCACCGACCACCTGAACGAGGGCACCTGCGACCTGTCCGCCGTCGAGATCACCGCGATCGACGAGGCGGACCGCATGTCGGACATGGGCTTCCTGCCGCAGGTGCGACGGATCCTCGACCGCACCCCGGTCGACGGCCAGCGGCTGCTGTTCTCCGCCACCCTCGACAACGAGGTCTCCACGTTGGTCGAGCGGTACCTGCACGACCCGGTCACCCGCGCCGTCGCGCCCGCCGCCGCGCCGGTCGAGACCATGGACCACCACCTGTTCCTGGTCGAGCACGCCGACAAGAACCGGATCGTGCACGAGATCGCCGCCCGAGAGGGGCGCACGATCTTCTTCGTGCGCACCAAGCACGGGGCCGACCGCGTGGTGAAGCAGCTGCGCCGCGAGGGCGTGCAGGCCAGCGCGCTGCACGGCGGCAAGGCGCAGAACGCCCGCAACCGTGCCATCGACGCGTTCAAGGACGGCAGCATCCCGGTGCTGGTGGCCACGGACGTCGCCGCGCGCGGGATCCACGTCGACGACGTCAGCCTCGTCGTGCACGTCGACCGGCCGGGCGACCCGAAGGACTACCTGCACCGCGCCGGGCGGACCGCCCGCGGCGGCGAGTCCGGCGTGGTGGTCACGCTGGTCACCGCCGAGGAGCGGCGGGACGTCGACACCCTGATGAGGCAGGCCGGCGTGAGCCCGGACGTGGCCGACGCGGCCCCCGGCTCCGCCTCGCTGATCGAGGTCACCGGGGCGCGCCGGCCCAGCGGCGTCCCCGTCGAGGCGCCGAAGCCCCCGCAGCAGCAGCCGGCCGCCGGCACCGGACGGCGTCGCCGCCAACGCGGCGGCGAGCAGCGCCCGGGCGCCGGTCGGGCGCAGGCCCCGTCGGACGGCCGGTCCGGCGGCCAGCGGTCCCGCGGTCGGCGGGGTGGGCGCGGCGGGAGCCCCCGCACCGCCGCCTGACCGCGGCATGATCCCCGTCCGGGCAGGGAGGCCTCGGGAACCGACGCCTCCGCTGCCCGGACGAGAATCCTGAACCTCGGAGGACCGGCCCCTCGCGCTCAGACCGCCCGGCGTCCCTTCTTCGCCGCGCGGCGGAGCTGGACGATCCGCGCGCTGCCCGGGATCGCGACCAGGAGCACCCCGGCGATCGCCGCGAGGAGCAGGGCGACACCGGTGGGCAGGGTGCCCGCGGCGCCGAGGAAGTGGATCTGCACCGGGTCCAGGTTCTGCAGGATGAAGACCAGCAGGAACAGCAGGACGATCGCGGAGAGGATCAGCCCGACCCACATCCCGCCGGTGCGGGTGTGGCCGGGCCCGGCACGCCGGGGCGAACGCGGCGGCGCGGAAGGGCCGTCGGTCGGCACGGCCACGGTGGCGTCCGGGTCCGGCGCCTGCCCCGGCAGGGCGGACCCCTCCCGGGTGGACGGCCCGGTTCCGGCCGGCCGGGCCTGCTCGTCGGTCATCGCTCTCCTCCGCCAGCCGCGCTTCCCGGCGTCCGTCCGGGTGCCCGGAGTATCCCGCAGGCGCGTCCGGTCCGCCGGGATCGTCGGGTCACCGTGACGGGTCCGTGACCGCGAGGGGGCGCCCGCGCTCAGCGCGCCTCGCGCCGCATGGGCAGGTGCGCGACCCCGTCCCAGTCGTAGGCGGGGCCGGTCGCCTCGAAGCCGTACGCGCGGTAGAAGTCGGCGAGGTGCTCCTGCGCGTCGAGCACGCACGCCCCGTCGCCGACCTCGGCCATCGCCGCGTCCATCAACTGCTTGCCCAGCCCCCGCCCGCGCGCGGTCTTGGCCGTGCACAGCCGGCCGATCCGGTAGCCGCCGTCGGGCTCCTTGAGCAGCCGCAGGGTCCCCAGGACCGCGGCCGGGTCGCCGTGCCCGGTCAGCCAGTAGTGCCGGGCGCGCGCCTCGAGGTCCCGCCCGTCGAGCTCTCCGTAGGGGCAGGCCTGCTCGACGACGAAGACGTCGACGCGCAGCCGGAGCAGCTCGTAGAGGGTGGCGGCGTCGAGGTCGAGGGCCCAGGATCGGCGGAGGGTCGCGGCGGTCTCGGTCATGGCCCGTGCCTACCAGACTTCCGGTCGAGCCGACGCCGCCGCGGGCGATTAGCCTCGTCCCGTGCGCCACCACGATCTCGTCGTCATCGGTACCGGTTCGGGCAACACGTTCCTCGACGAGCGGTACGCGGACAAGGACGTGGCCCTCGTCGAGCACGGCGTGTTCGGCGGCACCTGCCTCAACGTCGGGTGCATCCCGACCAAGATGTACGTGTACGCGGCCGACGTCGCCGAGCACGTCCGGCGGGCCGCCAAGTACGGCGTCGACGCCAGCATCGAGAAGATCCGCTGGAGCGACATCCGCGACCGGGTGTTCGGCCGCATCGACCCGATCTCGGCCGGCGGCCGGGAGTACCGGGTCCGGCGCAGCCCCAACGTCACGGTGTACTTCGGGCACGCCTCCTTCACCGGGCCGCGGACCCTGCGCGTCGAGCGCACGGACGGGTCCGGGGCGGACGAGCTGACCGCGGACCAGGTCGTCGTCGCGGCGGGCGGGCGCCCCATGATCCCGACGGTGGTCGCGAAGTCGGGGATCCCGTACGAGACCTCCGACACCGTCATGCGGATGGACGAGCTGCCGCGGCGGCTCGCGGTGATCGGCGGGGGCTACATCGCGGCCGAGTTCGCGCACGTCTTCTCCGCGCTCGGCAGCACCGTCACCCTGGTCGTGCGCGGCAGCCGGCTGCTCAAGTCGCACGACGAGACCATCTCGAAGGCCTACACCGACCTCGCGGTGCGGGGGTCGCGCGTCGACGTCAAGCTCAGCACCCAGGTGCGGTCGGCCGAGCGGACCGCGGCCGGGGTCGTCCTGGAGCTCGACGACGGGGAGACGCTCGAGGCGGACGTCGTCCTGGTCGCCGCGGGCCGCGTCCCCAACGGCGACCGGCTGAACCTCGGGGCGGCCGGGATCGGCACGCACTCGGACGGCCGGATCGAGGTCGACCGCTTCCAGCGCACCAGCGCGGAGGGGGTGTGGGCGCTGGGCGACGTCAGCTCGCCCTGGCAGCTCAAGCACGTCGCCAACCGCGAGGCGAAGGTCGTGGGGCACAACCTCCTGCACCCCGACGACCTGATCGAGATCGACCACCGCTTCGTCCCCTCGGCGGTGTTCACCGACCCGCAGGTCGCCAGCGTCGGCAAGACCGAGGAGCAGTGCCGCCTGGCCGGCATCGACTACGTGACCAAGGTCCAGCGGTACGGCGACGTCGCCTTCGGCTGGGCCATGGAGGACACCACCAGCATCTGCAAGATCATCGCGGAGCGGGGCACCGGCCGTCTGCTCGGCGCGCACCTGATGGGCCCCGAGGCGTCGTCGTTGATCCAGCCGCTGATCCAGGCGATGGCCTTCGGGCTGCACGCCCGCGAGATGGCGACCGGACAGTACTGGATCCACCCGGCGCTGCCGGAGGTGGTGGAGAACGCACTCCTCGGCCTCGACATCTGATCTCGCCGATCCGCTGAGGCCACCCTTACCCTGAGAAGGCCGATCACCCGCGCCGGGCTCCGGTCCGGCCGCAGACCGACACACGAGGTACCCGCATGACCCTGGCCGCACAGCCCGAGCAGACGCAGCCCGAGACCCGTCCCGGGGCGAAGCCCGTCCTCGCCGGGACGCGCGGCCTCCCCCAGCAGGTCGGGGTCTACGTCTTCGTCCTCACGCCGCTGATCGCGCTGCTGGCCGCGATCCCGCTGGCGGTGACCGTCGGGTTCCTCGGCTGGGCGGACGTCGTCATCGGCGCCGTGTTCTACGTGATCAGCGGGCTGGGCATCACCGTCGGGTACCACCGCTACTTCACGCACGGCTCGTTCAAGGCCACCCGCGGTCTCAAGATCGGGCTGGCGCTGGCCGGCAGCCTCGCCATGCAGGGCCCGGTGATCAAATGGGTGGCCGACCACCGCCGGCACCACGCCTTCTCCGACAAGGAGGGCGACCCGCACTCCCCCTGGCTCTTCGGCACGTCGACCCGCGCGCTGGCCAAGGGCTTCTGGCACTCGCACACCGGCTGGCTGTTCGACCGCGACCTCACCAACGAGGAGCGTTTCACCCCGGACCTGCTGGCCGACGGGGACCTGCGCCGGATCGACTCGCTGTTCGGCCTCTGGAGCGCGCTGACCCTGCTGGTCCCCGCGCTGCTCGGCGGGCTGCTGACCTGGTCGTGGTGGGGCGCGCTCACCGCGCTGTTCTGGGGCGGGCTGGTGCGGGTGGCGCTGCTGCACCACGTCACCTGGTCGATCAACTCGATCTGCCATATGTGGGGCGAGCGCCCGTTCGCCGCCCGGGACCGCTCCGCCAACGTGTGGTGGCTGGCCGTGTTCTCCTTCGGCGAGTCCTGGCACAACCTGCACCACGCCGACCCCACCTGCGCCCGGCACGGCGTCCGCAAGGGCCAGATCGACCTCTCCGCGATCACCATCCAAGCCTTCGAGAAGCTGGGCCGGGCCACCGCGGTCCGCTGGCCCACCACGAAGCGCCTCGACCGCCTCGCCAAGGATCCCGCCGCCGCCTGACCGACGCCTCGGCGCGCGCTTCCGAACGAGTCGTGGCGATCCCGGGCGATTCGGCGCAATTCGGGGCGTTTCGGGACCGAAGCCGTCATTGAGCGGCCGGACGCCCGCGCGGGTAAAGTCTGCGGTTCTCATTCGGGCGCGAGGAGGCTGACCCATGGCCGCGCTGGTTCCCCCTGAATCGCCGAGGACCTGGAAGCTGGAGGAAGTCCTCGTCACCGAGCCCGGGGTGATCCGCAGGGCCATCGGTGCCGCGGCGATCGGCAACGTCACCGAGTGGTACGACTTCGGGGTCTACGCCTACTTCGAGCCGACCATCAGAAAGGTGTTCTTCTCCGGCCTCAGCGAAAGCGTCGGCACCATTGCGACATTCGGACTGTTCGCCGTGGCGTTCCTGATCCGGCCGCTGGGCGGGCTGTTCTTCGGCCCGCTGGCGGACCGGATCGGGCGCAACCGGGTGCTGGCCACGACGATGGTGCTGATGGCGCTGGGCACCTTCGCCATCGGCTGCATCCCGAGCGAACGCAGCATCGGGATCTGGGCGCCGGTCCTGCTGCTGCTGGCCCGGCTCGTGCAGGGGTTCTCCACCGGCGGCGAGTACGGCAACGCCATGACGTTCATCGCCGAGTACGCCCCGGACCGCCGCCGCGGCTTCCTGGGGAGCTGGCTCGAGTTCGGGACGTTCTGCGGCTACCTGCTCGGCGCCGTCGTGGTGACGGTGGCGGACGCAGCCCTGACCCAGGACCAGCTGCTGTCCTGGGGCTGGCGGATCCCGTTCTTCGTGGCGCTGCCGCTCGGCCTCGTCGGCGTGTACATGCGCGCCCGGCTGGCCGACACCCCCGCCTTCGTCGCGCTGGAGCACGAGGTCGAGGAGCGGGAGAAGGCGCACCGGCACCTGCACCCGCACGAGACCCGGACCCTGCTCGCGCTGTGGCCGTTCCTGCTGGTCTGCATGGGCCTGGTGCTGGTCTGGAACGTCACCAACTACATGCTCACCTCGTACATGCCGACCTACGTCACCGAGACCATGCCGAAGCTGCAGGGCTCCACCACCGACACCACGACCACCTCGCAGGTGGTGCAGATCGCGGTGATGGTGGTCGCGCTGGTCCTCATCCCGCTCATCGGCAGGCTCTCGGACCGGGTCGGGCGCAAGCCGATCGCCTGGGTGGGCTCGATCGGGCTGGTCGTGCTGGGCCTGCCGATGATCCTCCTGGTCCGGACCGAGACCACGGTGGGCGTCTTCCTCGGCCTGATGGTCATGGGCCTGTTGCTGATCTGCTTCAGCGCGACGATGCCGTCGACGCTGCCCTCGCTGTTCCCGACCGAGGTCCGCGGCGGCGGCCTCTCGATCGCCTTCAACGTGTCGGTCTCCGCGTTCGCCGGCACCACCTCCCTGGTGGTCGGCGCGCTGGTCGCGGTGACCGGCGACCTGAACTGGCCGGCCTACTACCTGATCATCGCGGGGGGCATCGGCATGGCTTCGCTCTGGTTCCTGCAGGAGCCGAACGGCCGACGCATGTGGGGCTCCCCGCCGGCCGCCACGAGCCGGGAGGAGGCCGAGCGGATCATCTCGGCGCAGCAGACGCCGGCCTGAGCGCCGGGCCGCGGCCGATCCGCCCGAAGGAGACCGTCGACCGCAGCGCGGGCCGTCGGGGACCGCATCCGGGCGACCACCGGCGCCCTCAGCTCGCCGCGGGCGGCTCCGCGACCGGCTCCGGAGGGCCGGCGGGGGTGGGGGCGCTCGCGGGGTCGTAGGGCTCCGCGGGCGGCGTCTCCCCCCGCACCTTCCCCACCAGCTCGGTGACCGCGGACATGATCGCTGCGGTGGCACCGTCGAGGTTGGTCCTGGTCCGGGGCTTGCCGACGTAGGCGGACAGGTCGACGGGCGGGCCCGCCACCACGCTCACCCGCTTCCGCGGCCACAGCGACGGCCTCCCGTCGCGCGGCAGGAAGTCCTGCGTCCCCCAGTTCGCCAGCGGGATCACCGGCACCCCGGTCATCACCGCGATCCGCCCGATGCCGTTCTTGGCCTTCATCGGCCAGCCCGCCGGGTCGGCGGTGTAGGTGCCCTCCGGGTAGAACACGACGACCTCGCCGCGCTCGAGCGCCGCGACGGCCTCCTTGTAGGCGTCCGTGGCCCGCGCGGACTGCCGGTAGACCGGGATGTGGCCGCCCTTGCCGAGGACCGAGCGCACGATCGGGACCTCCCAGAGCTCCGACTTGGCCAGGAACCGCGGCATCCGCCGGTGCGAGATGACGAAGGCCGTGTCGAAGAGGGGGTCGGACGACGACACGTGGTTGGCCGCGATCAGCACCCCGCCGGTGCGCGGGATCCGCTCCCCGCCCGACCAGCCGAGCTTCGTGAAGAGCATGACGAACGGCCAGATCAACTCGATGGCCAGGCCGAACCAGAAGCCCGAGCCCCGACGTCGTCGGCGCAGGGTCAGCAGCACGCGCCGGCGGGCGGTCAGCGGCGGCGGCAGGTCCGGCGCGGCACTCGTCACGTCTCCTCCATCGATCGGCGGTCCCCCCGATCCTCGCCCACGGCGGGCGGGCGGCGCGGCCCGGGTCGGGCGATGATCCCCCGGTGTGACCTGTCCTCAGCACATCATGCGTCCGGTCCCGCCGGGACCGGGGAAACTACCGAGGTGAGGTGGACGTGCCCGAGAGCCTGCCCCGGCTGGAGCCGGTGGGACCGCGGCCCGCGCGGCCGGCCGCGCTGGTCGTCGTCGCGCACGGGGGCGGCGCCAACGCGACCACCTCCGCCGACCGGCGCGGACTGCCCTACTGGCGGATGGTCCCCTTCGCCCGCGCACTCGCGCGGACCGACGGGCTGGCCGTCCTCATGCTGCGCTACCGGCTGCGCGGCTGGAACGGCTCGGCGCGCGACGCCGCCCGGGACGCCGAGGAGATGCTCGCCGAGCTGCACCGCCGCCGTCCCGGTGTGCCGACGGCGCTCGTCGGGCACTCGATGGGCGGTCGCGCCGTGCTGCACGCCGCCGGGGCGCCCGACGTCCGGGCGGTCGCCGCGCTGGCCCCCTGGCTCGACGGCACCGACCCGGTCGACCAGCTCGCCGGCCGCAGCGTGCTGATCGCGCACGGCGACCGCGAGCGCACGACGGACCCCCGGGAGTCGCTGGCGTACGCCGTCCGCGCGCGCCGGGTCACCGACCGGGTCGCGCGGTTCGACGTCCTCGGCGACGGCCACGCGATGCTCCGCCGCGCGCGGGAGTGGCACGCCCTCGTGACCCGCTTCGTGCGCGGCGAGCTCGGGTTCGCACCGGAGGACCCGGCGATCGCGCACGCCATGCGCCGGCCCACCCCGGGTGGGCTCCAGGTTCCTCTGTCGGGGGTCCGCTGACCCGGCCGCGCCGATCAGCCCGGGGTGACCAGGCCGGGCAACCCGTCCAGGCTGACGTCGTTGCGGGTGCGGTGGTACTCCACCAGCTGCTCGGGCGACTTCTTCGCCAGGGCCTTGTCCAGGATCTGCCGCTCCTCGACCAGCTCCATGCGCGGCACCGCGAACCCGCACGAGTCGGACACGCGGGTGAGATCGACCGTGACGACCGAGCGGGCACCGTGCAACCGGCTCGTGCCGGCCTCCCCGAACTCCGCCACGGCCTCCTCGAACCCGGGCTCGCCGACGGCCACGACCCGCCCGGTGCCGTGCAACCGCACGATCGTCGGGCGGCCCTCGAACGCGCAGAACGTCAGGCAGATCCGGCCGTTCTCCCGCACGTGGGCCACGGTCTCGATGCCGCTGCCGGTGAGGTCGAGGTAGGCGACCGTGTGGGCGTCGAGGATGCGGAACGTGCCGCGCGTGCCCTTGGGCGAGACGTTCACCAGCCCGTCCCCGGCCAGCGGCGCCGTGCCGACGAAGAAGACCGGCTGCTGCTCCAGCCACTCCCAGAGCTTCGGCGTGATGCCGTCGTAGACCGTGCTCACGGATCGAGCGTAGGTCCTGCAGGTCCTCCGCTCACCAGGCTTTCCGGCCGATCTCGGCGAGCAGGCGGGTGTGCGCGTCGGCGCCGGGCGGCGGGGTGAGCGCCGGTCCGAACACCGTCCCGGCCTCGCGGACCTTCTCGGGCATCCTCTCCAGCACGGCCGCGATCCGCGGGAACTCGTCCTCCGGGACGGTGACGTCGAGGCCCGCGGCCCGGCCCAGGTCCCAGCGGTGCACGACGAGGTCGAGGGTCACGAAGCCGTCGACCGACCCCTCGAAGGTCTGGGTGCCGAACATGCCCTCGTAGGTCGCGCCGGCCCGCTCCGGGTCCTCGAGGTCGGCCTGCACGATCTTCCTGACGTGCGCGAACGCCTCGGCGTGTCCCTCGGGGCCGGGTTCGGGGGTGCGGCCCACCAGGCCCAGGAACATCCGGTGGACCTCGACGACGTGCGACACGACGTCCGCCGCGGTCCACCCCTCGCACGGCGACGGCGCGGACCACCGGTCCGCCGGGACGGCGGCGATCGTGGCGGCGAAGGCGTCGGCGTGCCGGGCGTAGCGCTCCGAGATCTCCGTCATGGGCCCAGCGTGGCAGTGCGCCGGTCGCCGGGGTAGGAGAAACGCGTCAGGGCAGGGTGAGGATCTCGACGCCGTCGGCCGTGACGAGCACGGTGTGCTCGAACTGCGCGGTCTTCCTCCGGTCCTTGGTGACCACGGTCCAGCCGTCGTCCCAGATGTCGTAGTCGATCGTGCCGAGGGTGATCATCGGCTCGATCGTGAAGGTCATGCCGGGCTCGAGGACGGTGTGCACGTCGGGCTGGTCGTAGTGCAGCACCACCAGGCCGCTGTGGAAGGAGCGGCCGATGCCGTGCCCGGTGAAGTCGCGGACCACGCCGTAGCCGAACCGCCTGGCGTAGGACTCGATGACCCGGCCGACGACGTTGAGCTCGCGGCCCGGGCGCACCGCCCTGATGGCGCGCATGGTCGCCTCGTGGGTGCGCTCGACCAGGAGCCGGTCCTCCTCGGCGACGTCGCCGGCGAGGAAGGTGGCGTTCGTGTCGCCGTGCACGCCGCCGATGAAGGCGGTGACGTCGATGTTCACGATGTCGCCGTCGTCGATCACCGTGGTGTCGGGGATCCCGTGGCAGATGACCTCGTTCAGGCTGGTGCAGCAGGACTTCGGGAAGCCGCGGTAGCCCAGCGTCGAGGGGTAGGCGTCGTGGTCGACCAGGAACTCGTGGACCACCCGGTCGACCTCGTCCGTGGTGACGCCCGGCCGCACGGCCTCGCCGCCCGCCTGCAGCGCCTGCGCCGCGATCCGGCTCGCCACCCGCATCGCCTCGATGGTCTCCGGGGTCTGGACGTCCGAGTCCCGGTTCGGCGACGGCGCCTTCTTCCCGACGTACTCCGGCCGCGGGATGTGCGCGGGGACGTCACGGATCGGGGTCGGTGCGCCGGGAACGAGAACTGCGGTCACACCTCGACTGTAGCCCGGGGGCCCGGGTGCCTTCCGCTCACGGCGACGCAGGTCGCACCGGGGTCAGCGGACGGAGGTGCGGCGCCGGGAGAGGTGGGAGGTGAGCGCGGCGATCCCCCGCCAGCCCAGCAGGAACACCGCCAGCGAGACGGTGGCGACGATCGCGAAGCTCACGGGGAGCCGACCGGTGAACGCGGCGCGCAGGAGCAGACCGAGGACCGCGGTGCCGGCGAGGACCAACCCGCCCGCCCTGAACCCGACGGGGTGCGCCCGGACCCACGGCGTGGCCCACGCCGCGACCGTACCGACCAGGAACGGGGCCGCGGTGCCGAGCAGCCCGACGACGCTGCCCGCCTCCTCGTGGCTCGCGCGCCCGATCGCGGCGAACACCAGGACGGCGACGGCATCGGCGGCGAGGGCGAGGACGGGGATGCGGGGACGACGCACGGGTCGAGAGTACGCCCGTACTACGGGAGGCCGCCCTCGTGCCGGGGCGGCGCGTGCGATCACGACCCGCTGAGCCCCGCCAGGAAGCGCTGGGCGATGCCGACCGCCGGGCCGGAGGAGCCGCCGTCGACCACGAGCACTGCGAAGGCGAGGTCGCCGCGGTAGCCGACGAACCACCCGTGCGCCCGGTTCGTCCCGTTCTGGCTGTACTCGGCGGTGCCCGTCTTGCCGTACACCTCGCCGGACCCGCGCAGCGCGGTGGCGGTGCCCTCCGTGACGACCTGCCGCATCATCGGGCGCAGCTGCTCGAGCGCGGCGGGATCGGGGTTCGTCGCCGCGGTGACGGTCGCCGTGGGCCGGCCGCGGATCAGCTGCGGGACGACCGGGGCGCCGTGCGCGACCGTCGCCGCGACCAGGGCCATCCCGAAGGGGGTGGCGACGACCAGCCCCTGACCGAAGCCGTCCTCGGCCCGCTGGACCAGGTCCGCGGCCGGCGGGACGTTGCCGGTCACGGTGGTCAGCCCGGGCACGGTGTAGTCCGCCCCGAACCCGAGCTGCAGGCCGGCGGTGGGCAGCGCCTCGGGGGCGAGCTGCGAGGCGAGGGTCGCGAAGGTGGTGTTGCAGGACCGGGCGAAGGCCTGGCTCAGGGGCACCGTGCCCAGCACGAACTCGTCCTCGTTCGGCACCACGCGCCCGCCGAGGGACGTCGTGCCCGGGCAGGGTTCGGGCGTCGTGGCCGTGACGCCGAGGGTCTGCAGCGCGGCGTTCGCCGTCACGATCTTGAACGTGGAGCCCGGCGGGTACCGGCCGGTGAACGAGATCGCGCCGGCCTGGTCGGCGGGGCCGTTCTGGGCGGCGGCCAGGATGTCGCCGGTCGAGGGCTGGATCGCCACGATCGCGACCTGCTGCGACAGGGCGTCCGCGGCGTCCTCGGCGGCGGCCTGGATCGTGCGGTCCAGGCTGATCTGCGCCGTGGTGCCGGGCGTGACGAGCTGCTCGGTCAGTGTCTTCTGCGTGGCCCCGGTGCTGTCCACGGCATCGACCGACCAGCCGTTCGTGCCGTTGACCTGCGCGGCCACCTCGGTCCGCACGCCGGGCAGCACCTGGGAGGCGAAGTCGGCGTCGGGGGCCAGCAGCCGCGACGACGAGGTGAACCGCACGCCCGGCAGGTCGTAGATCTGCCCGCGGACGGTCTGGTAGTCGGCCTCGCGCAGCACGGCGACGGTGTAGGCCTGCCCGTCCGGCGTGCGGGCCGCGCCGTCCGTGATCGACTGCTGGGTGATCTCCCGGTCGATCGGGCCGAGGGCCCGGGCGAGCGTGCCCGTGACGGCGTTGAGATCCCCGGTCGCCTTGCGGTCCAGCAGGATCGTGACGACGGTCGTGGGCGCCAGCAGCGGGGTGCCGGTGCGGTCGGTGACCGGGGCCGGGTCGGGACTGGTCGTGCGCAGCGCGAGGGTCTGGCCGACCTGCAGGTCCGGGTGCACCGCGCCCGGCGCCCAGTGGATGCGCCAGCCGGTCTCCGTGTCCGGCGCGGGCTGCAGGTCGAGCTGCGTCAGATAGCTCCAGCGGCGGTCCTGCCCGAGGTCCCAGCTCACGTTCACGGACGCCGACGACCGCTCCCCCGCCGTGCGGACCTGCGCCACCTCGGCGGTGAGCGCGGCCGGCTTCAGCGCGGTGCGTACCGAGCCGAGCAGCTCGCGGGCGGCCCCGGCGTCGTCCGTCTGCGCGGCGGCCCCGGCGTCGTCGCCCCCGGTCCAGGCCCGGACGTAGGCGTCGACGGTGTCCTGCGGGCCGCTGTCGCCGAACAGGCCGCACCCGGCCGTCGCGAGCACCGTCACCAGGGCGAGCAGGAGGGCCGGGATCCGGGCGGGTCGGGGCACCGGACGAGTATGCAGGAGGATCCAGAACGCGATTTCCGAGGCCCGCCCCGGCATTGTGGTGCCACGACGCGCACAGAAACCCGCCGCAATCGCGTCGTGGCTCCCCACTGCACGGAGAACGGCGCCGAGGACGCGTCGTGGTTCCGCGACGCGCCGGGCGGCTAGAACAGGACCGTCGCGAAGCTCGCGACCTGCTGGAACCCGATCCGGTCGTAGGTGCGGCGGGCCGGCGCGTTGAAGCCGTTGACGTACAGGCTGGAGACCCGGCCCAACGCGGTGAGCCTGTCGACGACGGCGGCGGTGCCGAGCGTGCCCAGCCCCTCGCCGCGGCGCGCCGGGTGCACCCACACGCCCTGGATCTGCCCGACCCGCGCCGACATCGCGCCGATCTCGGCCTTGAACACGACCTCGCCGTTCTCGTCGAAGCGGGCGAACGCCCGGCCCGCGGAGATCAGTTCGGAGACCCGGGCGCGGTAGCCCGCGCCGCCGTCGCCGGCCCGGGGGTCGACCCCGACCTCCTCGGTGAACATCGCGATCGCGGCCGGCAGGTACCGGTCGATCTCCTCCGGCCGCACGGGGCGGACCTGCGGGTCCGGCGCGATCCGCGGCGGGCCGGAGAGCACCATCAGCGGCTGGTCGGCGCGCACCTCGCGGGCGGGTGCCCAGCTCGGCGCGAGCTCCTCCCACAGCGGCAGGACGAGCTCGGCCCGGCCGACGAGCGACGAGCAGGAGCGGCCGTGCCGGCGGGCGCGGTCGGCGAAGGCACGGATGGCCCCGCGCGGCCCGCGCAGCGGGACGAGGTTGGCGCCGGAGAAGCACAGGCCCTCGAGCCGCGAGCCCGAGGCCCAGATCTCGCCGCCGAGGCGCCAGGGGTCGAGGCCGGCGGCCTCCACGCGCGCCGCGACCATGCACGACGCCACCGGATCCGCCTCCAGGGCAGCGCGGACCGCCCCCCGGTCCCGATCATCGAGCAACCGAGCCCCGGCGACCCTCAGCACCCCTCTACGGTGCCACACGCGGGACGTGCTGCCTACGTCAGGATCACCGGCCCGATCACCGGCCCGGTCGCCGCCGCCCCGCAGGACGTTCATCCGGCGCTCACCCGACGGTCACCGACGGCTCGCCGGCGCCCTCCTCCATCGTCTCGGCGATCTTCATCGCCTCCTCGATCAGGGTCTCGACGATCGCGTGCTCCGGCACGGTCTTGATGACCTCGCCCTTGACGAAGATCTGGCCCTTGCCGTTGCCGGAGGCCACCCCGAGGTCGGCCTCGCGGGCCTCGCCCGGGCCGTTGACGACGCAGCCCATGACGGCGACGCGCAGCGGGACCTCCATACCGGTGAGCCCGGCGGTGACCTCGTCGGCCAGCTTGTAGACGTCGACCTGCGCACGCCCGCACGAGGGGCACGACACGATCTCGAGCCGGCGCGGCTTGAGGTTCAGCGACTCGAGGATCTGCCGGCCGACCTTGACCTCCTGGACCGGCGGCGCGGACAGCGACACCCGGATGGTGTCCCCGATGCCGCGCGAGAGCAGCGCGCCGAACGCCACCGCGGACTTGATCGTGCCCTGGAACTCCGGGCCCGCCTCGGTGACGCCGAGGTGCAGCGGGTAGTCGCACTGCTCGGCCAGCAGCTCGTAGGCCCGGACCATGACGACCGGGTCGTTGTGCTTGACCGAGATCTTGATGTCGTGGAAGTCGTGCTCGGCGAACAGGCTCGCCTCCCACATCGCCGACTCGGCGAGCGCCTCCGGGGTGGCCTTGCCGTACTTCTGCAGCAGCCGCTTGTCCAGCGAGCCGGCGTTGACGCCGATCCGGATCGGGGTGCCGTGGTCCCGCGCGGCCTGCGCGATCTCCTTGACCTGGTCGTCGAACTTGCGGATGTTGCCCGGGTTGACGCGCACGGCCGCGCAGCCGGCCTCGATCGCGGCGAAGACGTACTTCGGCTGGAAGTGGATGTCGGCGATGACCGGGATCTGCGCCTTGCGCGCGATCGCGGGCAGCGCGTCGGCGTCGTCCTGGCTCGGGCAGGCGACGCGCACGATGTCGCAGCCCGCGGCGGTGAGCTCTGCGATCTGCTGCAGGGTGGAGTTGACGTCGGCGGTGAGGGTGGTGGTCATCGACTGCACCGAGATGGGGTGCGCGCTGCCGACCCCGACGGACCCGACCATCAGCTGCCGCGTCGGTCGGCGCGGCGCCAGGGTGGGAGCGGGTGTCGAGGGCATGCCCAGGGAGACGCTCACGATCCCCAGTATGCGCCTGTTCGGCCGCCCGGATCGTGTGACCCGGGTCCGTCAGGTGCGGCCCTTGTTCTCCTGCGCGTCCTGCAGGGTCGACGAGTGCGGCAGCCAGGTGGCCAGCTCGACCGGCCAGCCGTCCGCCTCCAGCACCCGGACGACGGCGGGGTCGTCGTCGATCACGGAGGCGATCTCGCGCCGGTCCGCGAGCAGGCGCAGCACCTCGCGCTTCATCATGCGGGCCGGCCGGTAGTCGTCGTCCTCCCGCATGAACAGCGGGCCCGTCGGCAGGCCGTGCTCGGCGAGCCAGCGCTCGGTGAGCCGCCGGTTCCGCTCGGGCCGCCCGGTGAGGTAGACGACGTCGTGGTCGGACTGGGCGGACCGCAGCCGCTCCGCGCCCTCCTCCAGCAGCGGGTCGACGTCCGCCGCCGCGAAGAACCGCTCCCAGCGCTGCGGCCGGGCGCGCAGGTGGTGCAGCCGGTGGGTGACGTCGGCCAGGACGCCGTCGATGTCGAAGACGGCCAGGGGCCGGCCGTAGAGGTGTGCGCCGGAGGCGCGGTCGGCGCGGGGGCGGGCTCCGTTCCGGGTCACGGCACGATCACCGGTCCAGTATCGCCGGTGATCGGCGTCTCGGCTCACCCGACCGGCCCGTCCGGCCCGCCCGGCTCGACCCGGCTCGGCTCGGCTCAGCTCAGCCGGACGGGGTTGATGATGTCGGCCACGAACACCAGCGCGCTCCAGCCGATGAAGATCAGCGCGACCGTCATCGCCACCGGCATGAGCTTGGCCGCGTCGACCGGGCCCGGGTCCGGCTTGCCGCGCAGCATCGCGAACCGCCGCCGGATGGCCTCCCAGATGGCCGGGAAGATCTGGCCGCCGTCGAGCGGCGGGATCGGCAGCAGGTTGAACAGGAACAGCGAGACGTTGACCAGCGCGAGCAGCGACAGGAAGGCCGAGATCTCCTGGCCCGGCGGGGCGTCGCTGGCCAGGATCTGCCCGCCGATCCGGGAGGCGCCCACGATCCCGACCGGCGAGTCCTGGTCGCGATGTTCGCCCAGGAACACCGAGCCGAACAGGTTGGGCACCCGCTGCGGCATCTCGACGAGCTTCTGCCCCACCTGCGAGACGATGTCCACCATCGTGGTGCCGACCGCGCCGATGCCCTGGCGCTGGATCTCGCGCAACGGCGACAGGCCGAGGAAGCTGCCCTGCTCGGTCTTCTCCGGGTCGTCGAGGTCCGGCAGCTCGGTGGTGATCAGCGTGGGGGTGAGCGTGACCTGCTGCCCGCCCCGGTCGACGACGACGGTCACGGTCCCGCCGGCCTGCCGGATGGCGGCCTGCAGGTCCTCCCACCTCTCGTACGTCCGCCCGTTGAACGACACGATCCGGTCGCCCGCCCGGAAGCCCGCGGCGGCGGCCGGGGTCGGCGGCGCGTCGGGCGGGCAGGTGTCGGTCCGGGTGGCCGTGGCGGGCAGCACGCACTGGCTGACCGTGCTCACGGTGAGCGTGGAGGTCATCTGCCCGAAGCCCATGAGCACGATCGCGAACAGCACGACCGCGAGGACCAGGTTCATCAGCGGCCCGGCGGCCATGACGATGATCCGCTTCCACGGGCGGCGGGTGTAGAACTGCCGGTCCGCGTCCTCGGGCCCGACGTCGGCCAGGGAGGCCTGCCGCGCGTCGTCGATCAGGCCCTGGAACGGCCCGGTGCGCCGGCTGCGCCCGTAGGCCTCGCCCTTGGCCGGCGGCAGCATCCCGATCATGCGGATGTAGCCGCCGAGCGGGACGGCCTTCACGCCGAACTCGGTCTCGCCGACCTTGCGCGACCAGACGGTCCGGCCGAACCCGACGAAGAATTCGGGGACCTTGATCCCGAACCACTTGGCCGTGGCGAAGTGGCCGAGCTCGTGCCAGGCCACCGAGAACAGGATGCCGAGGAAGAAGACGACGATCCCGACGATCGTCCACACAACTGTCACAGCACCCGCTCCTGTGCGTGGGCCCGCGCCCACTCCTCCGCCGCCAGGACGTCCGCCACGGTAGCCGGGTCGCCGGACCAGGCGTCGGCGGCCGCCAGCACGCGCTCCAGCTCGTCCGTGACGGCCGGGTAGCCGATCCGGCCGGCCACGAACGCGGCGACCAGCTCCTCGTTGGCCGCGTTGAACACCGCCGGCAGGCACCCGCCGGTCTCCCCCGCCGCCCGGGCCAGCCGCACACCCGGGAAGGCCTCGTGGTCCAGCGGCTCGAAGGTCCAGCTCTGCGGGGCCTCCCACGTGCACTGCGGGGCCGCGCCGGGCACCCGCTCCGGCCAGCCGAGCGCGAGCGCGATCGGCAGCCGCATGTCCGGCGGGCTGGCCTGCGCGATCGTGGCGCCGTCGGCGAAGGTGACCATGGAGTGCACGATCGACTGCGGGTGGACCACCACGTCGATGCGGTCGTAGGGCACGCCGAACAGCAGGTGCGCCTCGATCAGCTCCAGGCCCTTGTTGACGAGCGTGGCCGAGTTGATCGTGACGACCGGGCCCATGTCCCAGGTCGGGTGCTTGAGCGCGTCCTCGACCGACACGTGCTCGAGGTCGGCGCGCGGGCGGCCGCGGAAGGGCCCGCCCGACGCGGTGAGCACCAGCCGGGCGACCTCCTCGCGGCGGCCCCCGCGCAGGCACTGCGCGAGCGCGGAGTGCTCGGAGTCGACGGGCACGATCTGGCCGGGGGCGGCCGCGCCGAGCACCAGGGGCCCGCCGGCGACCAGCGACTCCTTGTTCGCCAGCGCGAGCACCGCGCCCGACCGCAGGGCCGCGAGCGTGGGCCCGAGACCACGCGATCCGGTGATGCCGTTGAGCACGACGTCGGCCGGGGTGGACTCCACGAGCTCGGCCGCCGCCGCGGGCCCGTCGAGCACCTCGACGCCCGGCACCTCCTCCCGCAGCCGCGCCGCCGCGGCGCGGTCGGCGACGGCGACCCGCCTCGCCCCGGTGGCCTCGACCTGGGACGCGAGCAGCCCGACGTCGCCGCCGCCCGCCGCGAGGCCGGCCACGGTGAAGCGCCCGGCGGCCTTCTCGACGACCTCCAGGGCCTGGGTCCCGATCGAGCCGGTCGAGCCCAGGACCAGCACCGACCGCGGGGGGTTCGCGTTCATCACCGCCCATCATCCCCGGCGCCGTGTTGTGCGACGATGAGGTTCGCACGACAGCGCTCCCGTACGGCGACACAGGAGGAACCCATGGCGAGCAGCTCCCGCGAGCTGGTGAAGGTCGACCCCGCGGACGAGCCCTCGGCCGAGTGGGGCTGGCACGGCACCTTCCCGAAGGCGATCCCGACGGCGGGCGTCGTCACCGCGATCCTGCTCTGCCTGATCCTGATCGGCCACCCCGCCAGCTGGACGGAGATCCTCTTCGCCGTCGTGCCCGCCGTGGTGATCCTGCTGGCCGTCGTCGTGGGCACCCTCCGCAAGCGCAACGACTGGCGGCGCTGAGCCACCGGGCCGCACCGGTGGCGGGTGACGCGGTCGAGCTGGAGGTCGGGGACCGCACGGTCCGGCTCTCCAGTCCCGACCGTGTGTACTTCGCCGCGCGCGGCGAGACCAAGCTGGACCTCGCCCGCTACTACATGGCCGTGGGGGACGGCATCGTGCGCTCCCTGCGCGAGCGGCCGTGCATGCTGCACCGCTTCCCCACCGGCACCGACGGCGAGAAGGTGCACCAGAAGCGGCTGCCCCGCGGCGCCCCGGACTGGGTGCGCACGGTGCGGGTGCACTTCCCCCGCTACAACCGGCACGCCGACGAGCTGTGCGTGACCCACGTCGCCGACGTCGTGTGGGCCGTGCAGATGTCCACCGTCGAGTTCCACCCGTGGAACTCGCGCGCGGCCGACACCGAGTCGCCCGACGAGTGGCGCATCGACCTCGACCCGATGCCCGACGCGTCGTACGCGGACGTCCGCCGGGTCGCGCACGTCGCCCACGAGGTGCTCGACGAGCTGGGCGCCACCGGCTACCCCAAGACGTCGGGCGGCAAGGGCCTCCACGTCTACGTGCGGATCCCACCGGAGCACGGGTTCGCCGAGGTGCGCCGGGCCGCGCACGCCTTCGCCCGGGAGGTGGAGCGGCGCTGCGCGATCGTCGACCTGAGCTGGTGGCGCAAGGACCGCGACCCCAGGTCGGTGTTCGTCGACTACAACCAGAACGCCCGCGACCACACCATCGCCTGCGCGTACTCGGTGCGCGGCACGCCGGAGGGCCGGGTGTCCACGCCGATCCGCTGGGACGAGATCGACTCGGCCGAGCCCGGCGACTTCACCCTCGCCACCGTCCCGGCGCGGTTCGCCGAGCTCGGCGACCTGCACGCCGGCATCGACGACGACGTCTTCCGGATCGAGCCGCTGCTGGAGTGGGCGGACCGGGACGCCCGGGACTCGGGCGAGGACGTGCCGGACCTCGACGAGCTGTGAGCAGCCGCCGGTCCTGACGTCCCGGGGCCGCGCTCAGAAGGCCGCGGCGCGCAGCCGCGCGAACTCCTCGGTGAGGGTGGCGCGCGACCAGTGGGCGTTGAGGCCGCTGGGGTTGGGCAGCACCCAGATCCGGGTGGCGCCGAGCGTGGGCTCCTGCGCCCCGACGACGGCGCCGCGGTCGGCGAAGGCCGTGCGGTACGCGCCGAGCCCCACGACGGCGAGCCAGGCCGGCCGCAGCCGCTCCACCAGCGCCCGCAGCACCCGGCCGCCCTCGACCAGCTCGGCGTCGGTCAGCTCGTCCGCCCGGGCAGTGGGCCGGGCGGCCATGTTCGTGATGCCCATCCCCCAGGCGGGCAGCAGCCCCTGCTCGTCCGGGCGCAGCAGCCGCGGGGTGAACCCGGCGGTGTGCAGGACCGGCCAGAAGCGGTTGCCGGGCCGGGCGAAGTGGTGGCCGGTGGCGGCCGAGACCAGGCCGGGGTTGATGCCGCAGAAGAGCACCCGCAGGGCGGGGTCGTCCGGGCCGGGCACGACGTCCGGGAGCAGGCGTTCGCGTGCGGCCTCGAGCTCGGCGGCGGTCGGCAGCGCCATGCGGCCATCATCGCCGCGCCCGGCGGGGCGCGCACCCGGACCGGGGCGGAAGGGCCCGTTCGGGCGGGTGGTGCCGCCGGGACGTCAGGACAGGTTGCGGGCCATCCGCCGCAGCACGGCGAGGGTGACCCGGTACTCCTCGTCGCTCACGCCCTCGGTGATCCGCGCGCGGGAGTCACGCACCGCGACGACCAGCCGGCCGCGGGCGGCGGCGCCGGCCGGGGTGAGCGTGAGGTGCCCCGCGACCTCCTGCACCCAGCCCTTGGCGCGCAGCTGGTCGAGGACCATGCGGAGCTCCGGCCCGGTGCCGCGGAACGGGGCGAGCGAGGAGTTCAGCGCGGCGAGGGTGTCGGCGCCACCGGCGATCGCGTTGAGCGTCTGCCAGTGCCGGCGGCCGATCCCCTCGCCGGCCAGGGTGCGGTCGAGCGCGGACTCGATCAGTCGGTCGACGTGTTTGAGCCACCAGCCGATCGGCTTGTCGGCCGAGTGGTCGCAGCCGGGCCCGTGCACGTGTCCGGGCCGGTCGTGGGCGGTGTCCACGTGATCAGGATGCCCCTTGCGCGGCCCCGTGACCAGCGGTGACGGGCGTCAGCCGCTCGCCAGCACCGCCGCGAGGTCGAAGGAGACGGGCCGCTCGAGCTGCGCGTAGGTGCACGACTCCGGCACCCGGTCCGGGCGCCAGCGGACGAACTGCGCGGTGTGCCGGAAGCGGGCGCCCTCCATGTAGTCGTAGCGCACCTCGACGACCCGTTCGGGCCGCAGCGGGACGAAGGACAGGTCCTTGCCCGCGTTCCACCGGCTCTGCTCGTTCTTGCGCGGCGTCCGCTCGCCCTCCAGGTGCGCCGCCCAGTTCCACGGGTGCCCCTCGAAGTCCGTGACCAGCGGCTGCAGCTCGGTGAACAGCTCCCGCCGGGTCGCCATCGGGAACGCCCCGACCACGCCGACCGACGCGAGCACGCCCCGGTCGTCGAACAGCCCGAGCAGCAGCGAGCCGATCGCGTCGGGCCCGGACTTGTGCACCCGGTAGCCGGCGACCACGCAGTCGCAGGTGCGCTCGTGCTTGATCTTGGCCATCACCCGCTTGTCCGGCTGGTAGGTCAGGTCGGGCTCCTTCGCGATCAGCCCGTCGAGCCCCGCGCCCTCGAACTGCTCGAACCAGCGGCGGGCCTCCTCGGTGTCGCGGGTCAGCGGGGTGAGGTGGATCGGCGGCTGCGCCTTCGCCAGCACCTCCTCCAGCCGGGCGCGGCGCGTCGCGAAGGGCTGCTCCGTGAGGTCCTCGTCCCCGACGGCGAGCAGGTCGAAGGCCACGAAGCTGGCCGGCGTCTGCTCCGCCAGCAGCGTGACCCGGCTCGCCGCGGGGTGGATGCGCTGCTGCAGGGCCTCGAAGTCGAGGGTGTTGCGCGTGGTGTCGGCCACCACGATCTCGCCGTCGACCACCGCCCGCTCCGGGAAGTTGGCCAGCACCGCCTCGACCACCTCGGGGAAGTACCGCGTCATCGGCTTCTCGTTGCGGCTGCCGATCTCCACCTCCGCGCCGTCCCGGAAGACGATCGACCGGAAGCCGTCCCACTTCGGCTCGTAGAGCCGGCCGGGCGGGATGTCCTTGACGGGCTTGGCCAGCATCGGCGCGACGGGCGGCATCACGGGGAGGTCCACGTCGCACAGTGTGTCCTGCGACGGCGGCCGGGGCGAGTGCACTCCTCCGCGGGCGGGACGCGTACTCGCAGCTCACCCGGCGTCGTGAGTGGCCGCGCCCCTCCGGCGACAGTGGCCGCTCACGGGCAGCCGCAGGAGTTCCGCTGGACGAACCTCGGGGCCAGCCGGGTGGTGACGGGTTCGGCGGTGGGATCGGCCATGCGGCGCAGCAGCAGCCGCACCGCCTCCCGGCCGATCGCGGCGAAGGGCTGCGCGACGACCGTCAGGCGGGGGGCGAAGAGGTCTGCCCAGGGGAAGTCGTCGAAGCAGGCCAGCGCGACGTCCCGCGGCACGTCCACCCCCGCCTCGCGGAAGGCCTGCATCGCGCCGATCGTCATCGAGTTGTTCCCGGTGATCACCGCGGTCGGCGGGCGGGCGGTGGCGAGCAGGGCGTGCACGGCGACCCGG
The DNA here is from genome assembly GCF_042658055.1 of Pseudonocardia lutea. Classification (NCBI taxonomy): domain Bacteria; kingdom Bacillati; phylum Actinomycetota; class Actinomycetes; order Pseudonocardiales; family Pseudonocardiaceae; genus Pseudonocardia; species Pseudonocardia lutea. The sequence continues at coordinate 7,529 of NZ_JBHSQK010000033.1, read as the reverse complement.
GCGGGCTCCTCGGCCGAGTGCCCGTCGACCAGCAGGCGCGGGTCCTCCGCGAGCCCCGCGCGGCGCAGGCCGAGGCGGTAGCCCTCGACGCGCTCGACCGTCGTCCGCAATCCGGGCTGCCCGGCGACGAGCGCGACCCGGGTGTGCCCGTGCCCGGCGAGGTGGGCGACCAGCCCGGCGACCGCCTCGACGTTCTCGCTGCCGACCTGGTCCATCCGGTCGTCGATCAGCCGGTCGACCAGGACCGTGGGTACCCCGCGCGCCGTCAGGTACTTCAGCGCCTCCGCCGGCCGCGCCGAGGGCGCGAACAGCACCCCGTCGACCCGCCGGCCGTGCAGCCGCCGGATCACCGTGTCCTCGTAGTCCGGGTCCTCGTGCGGGTCGACGAGCAGCAGCGTGTAGCCGTGCCGGGCGGCCTCGGCCTCGATCGCGTGGATCAGCTCGCCGAGGAACGGGTTGGAGATCGCGGACAGCGCCAGGCCGATCGTGGTGGTGCGGGCCGTGGCGAGCGACTGCGCGACGGTGTTGGGGGTGTAGTCGGCGGTCCGGACGGCCTCCAGGACCAGGGCCCGGGTCTCGGGGCGCACGGCACGGGTGCCGTTCAGCACGTGCGACACCGTCGCGACGGACACCCCGGCCAGCCGCGCCACGTCGGCCATCGTCGCCACGCGCACCTCCCCGCTCGGACCGGCCCCCGGGGCCCGGCCGGGGGTCCGGGCCGCGCCGACGCGCACGTGAGCCGCGTCACCGGAACAAGGAAACCACACGACGTAAGCGCTTGCGCAAGCGCTTAACTTCCCGTTACCGTCGTCTCGGCGTGACATGGGACACGTCCACCGCGGGGCCTGCACAACGCGGAGCCCGCGACGACGGTCGGTCCACCGTGGGCCACCGGACGGCCGGGACCGTCCGCCGCGGCGGGTCGACGACGGCGACCGATCAGGAGGGCACCGTGGCCCCACCGCACAGGAGATCCGACCGACCGCCCCGTCGCACCCCGGGCCGTCTCCGGCTCGCCCGGTCGGGGCCCCTCGCGCTGCTCGCCGCCCTGGCGCTCGCCCTCCCGGGCTGCGCCGGCGCGGGCGACCTCGGCGGCGGGGGCGCGGACCAGCGCACGATCACCATCGCGATCGTGTCCAACCCGCAGATGAAGGACGCGATCCAGCTGTCCCCGCAGTTCGAGCAGCAGAACCCGGGTATCCGGCTCAAGTTCGTGAGCCTGTCGGAGAACGAGGCCCGCGCCAAGATCACGGCGTCCGTCGCCACCGGCGGTGGCGAGTTCGACGCGGTGATGATCTCGAACTACGAGACGCCGCAGTGGGCCGCGAACGGCTGGCTCGTCGACCTCGACCCGCTGATGGCCCGCACCCCGGGCTACGACGAGGACGACTTCATCCCCGCCGTGCGGCAGGCGCTGTCCGGACCGGACGGGCACATGTACTCCGTGCCGTTCTACGGCGAGTCGTCCTTCCTCATGTACCGCAAGGACCTGTTCGAGCAGGCCGGGATCACGATGCCGGCCCGACCGACCTGGCAGGAGGTCGCCGCCGCCGCGCAGAAGCTCGACGACCCGGAGACCGGCATGTCGGGGATCTGCCTGCGCGGCAAGCCCGGCTGGGGCGAGGTCATGGCGCCGTTCGACACGGTGGCCAACACCTTCGGCGCCCGCTGGTACGACCCGCAGTGGAACGCCCAGCTCACCTCGCCGCAGTTCCGCCAGGCCGCGAACTTCTACGTCGACCTGGTCCGCCGGTACGGCGAGCCGGGCGCGGCGACCAGCGGGTTCAGCGAGTGCGGCACGCAGTTCAGCCAGGGCAACGCGGCGATGTGGTACGACGCGACGGTCGCGGCCGGCATCGTCGAGAACCCGGACGAGAGCCGGGTCGCCGGCAAGGTCGGCTACGCACCTGCGCCGATCGTGCAGAAGCCCGACTCCGGCTGGCTCTACGCCTGGTCGCTCGCCATCCCGAAGACCTCGGACGAGAAGGGCAGCACCGAGGACACCTGGAAGTTCCTCTCCTGGATGACGAGCAAGGAGTACGGCCCGATGGTCGGGCAGCAGCTCGGGTGGGAGCACGTGCCGCCCGGCGCCCGGCAGTCGACCTACCGGATCCCGGAGTACGTCGAGGCGTCGAAGGCCTACGCCCAGCAGACGCTCGACTCCATCGCGGCGGCCGACCAGAAGAACCCGACCGTCGAGCCGGTGCCCTACACCGGCGTGCAGTTCCTCGCGATCCCCGAGTTCCAGGACCTCGGGACGCGGGTCAGCCAGCAGCTGTCGGCGGCCATCGCCGGTCAGCAGACGACCGACCAGGCGCTGGACCAGGCCCAGGTCTACGCCGAGACCGTCGGCGAGTCCTACCAGCGACAGGGGGCGGGATCGTGACCGGCCGACGTACTCGTTGCCGCGGAGGCCGCACCGGCTCCGCCCGGTTCACCCACGGCTACGGGAGCGGCGCCGGCCCCGCCGGGGCCGGGACCCCCGAGGAGGTGGAGTCATGACCGTCACGGCCGAGCGGCCCGCGGAGCTCACGCCCCGCCGGCCGGACCGCGGACCGGGATCGCGGGCCGACGGCTGGATCCGCCGCGCGCCGCTGCTGCCGGCGCTGGTCTTCACGATCATCGTCACGCAGCTGCCCTTCCTGTTCACCATCTACTACTCGCTGCAGTCCTGGAACCTCGTGCGGCCGGGGAGCCGGCAGTTCGTGGGCCTGGACAACTACGTCCTGGTGTTCACCGACAGCCAGTTCCGCCAGGTCGCGCTCAACACCGTCCTGCTCACCGCGGGCGCGGTGCTGTTCTCGCTGATCCTGGGGCTGCTGTTCGCCCTGCTCCTGGACCGGGCCTTCCTCGGCCGGGGGTTCGTCCGCACGCTGCTGATCACGCCGTTCCTCATCACGCCCGTCGCGGCGGCGCTGCTGTGGAAGACGGTCCTGTTCGACCCGACCTACGGCCTGATCAACTTCGTGCTCTCGCCCTTCGGGGCCGGGGAGACCGACTGGATCTCGAGCTTCCCGCTGACGTCGGTGATGATCGCCCTGGTCTGGCAGTGGACGCCGTTCATGATGCTGCTCATCCTCGCGGGCCTGCAGAGCCAGCCGCACGACGTGCTGGAGGCGGCCCGGGTGGACGGCGCGAGCACGTGGGGCGTGTTCCGCGAGGTGACGGTCCCGCACCTGCGCCGGTTCATCGAGCTGGGCATCGTGCTCGGCGCGATCTACCTCATCAACACCTTCGACGCCATCTACATGATGACCCAGGGCGGCCCGGGCACCGCCAGCGCGAACCTGCCCTTCTACATCTACCAGCGCGCGTTCCTGGGCTTCGACATCGGACAGTCCGCCGCGATGGGCGTGGTCGTCGTGATCGCCACGATCATCGTCGCCACCTTCGCCCTGCGGTTGATCTTCCGCAGCTTCTCCGGAGGGGAGGAGACGTGATGGCCGCCCCGACCACCGAACGCGCACCCTCGACGCGCACGGAGGAGCTCGCCCCCGTCAGGAAGGGCAAGGTGGGCGCCAGCCTGCTCACCGTGCTGGCCTGGATCGTCGGGATCGGCTTCTTCTTCCCCATCCTCTGGATGGTGCTCACGGCCTTCAAGCAGGAGGCCGACGCCTACACGAGCCCGCCGAAGCTGATCTTCTCGCCGACGCTCGACCAGTTCCGCGCGGTGTTCGACGCCGGCATCGGCCCGTACCTGCTCAACTCGCTGTTCGCCACGGTCGTCTCGACGATCCTGGTGCTGGCGCTGGCCACGCCCGCCGCGTTCGCGGTGTCGCTGCGCCCGGTGAAGAAGGTCCAGGACGTCCTGTTCTTCTTCATCTCCACGAAGATGCTGCCGGTCGTCGCGGCGATCGTCCCGATCTACGTCGTCGTCAACTACGTCGGGATGCTCGACAACATCTGGACCCTGATCATCCTCTACACGGCCATGAACCTGCCGATCGCCGTGTGGATGATGCGCTCGTTCTTCCAGGAGGTCCCCAGAGAGCTCCTGGAGGCGGCGAGCATGGACGGGGCGTCGACCGCGCGGTCGCTGCGCGAGGTCGTGCTCCCGGTCATCTCCCCCGGCATGGCGGCCACCGCGCTGATCTGCGTGATCTTCGCGTGGAACGAGTTCTTCTTCGCCGTCAACCTCACGGCCGCGCGGGCCGCCACGGTGCCGGTGTTCCTCGTCGGGTTCATCACCTCCGAGGGGCTGTACTTCGCCAAGCTGTGCGCCGCGGCCACCCTGGCCGCGCTGCCCGTCGTCATCGCCGGGTGGGTCGCGCAGAACAAGCTCGTCCAGGGCCTCTCCTTCGGAGCCGTGAAGTGATGGGGGCCGGCCAGAGGAAGGAGGCCCGTCGTGGCTGAAGTCGTGTTCGACCAGGCGTCCCGGATCTACACCGCCGGGGCCAAGCCCGCCGTCAACCGGCTGGACCTGGAGATCTCCGACGGCGAGTTCGTGGTCCTCGTGGGCCCGTCCGGTTCCGGCAAGTCCACCGCCCTGCGCATGCTCGCCGGCCTCGAGGAGATCGACGGCGGCGAGATCCGCATCGGCGGCCGGAACATGGTCGGGGTGCCGTCGCGGGACCGGGACATCGCCATGGTGTTCCAGAACTACGCGCTGTACCCGAACAAGACCGTCGGCGAGAACATGGCGTTCCCGCTGAAGATGCGGGGCGTGCCCAAGGAGGAGCGCACGCAGAAGGTGAAGGCGGCGGCCGAGATCCTCGGGCTCGCCGACTACCTGGACCGCAAGCCCCGGGCGTTGTCCGGCGGCCAGCGGCAGCGCGTCGCGATGGGGCGCGCGATCGTCCGGGAGCCGCAGGTCTTCCTCATGGACGAGCCGCTGTCGAACCTCGACGCGAAGATGCGGGTGTCCACCCGCACGGAGATCGCGGCGATGCAGCGCCGGCTCGGCGTCACCACCGTCTACGTCACCCACGACCAGGTCGAGGCCATGACGATGGGCGACCGGGTGGCGCTGCTCAAGGACGGCGAGCTGCAGCAGTTCGCCACGCCCGCGGAGCTCTACGACCAGCCGGCCAACGCGTTCGTGGCCGGGTTCATCGGCTCGCCCGCGATGAACCTGTTCACGCTGCCGGTGTCCGAGGAGGGCGTGCGGATCGGCTCGGCGGAGCTGCCGCTGCCGCGGTCGCTGCGGTCCCGGATCGCCGATGCCGGCCTGTCGACCGTCCAGCTCGGCATCCGCCCCGAGCAGTGGACGGTGGGGTCGGACGGGGCGACGTCCGGGGTGAAGGCCCAGGTCGACGTCGTCGAGGAGCTGGGGAGCGACGCCTTCCTCTACGCCCACCTCGACGACGGCGAGCAGACCCCGGTCGTCGTCCGGACGAGCGGGCGGTCCGGCGCGCGGCGCGGCGACCAGATCGCGCTCACCCCCACCAGCGAGGACCTGCACCTCTTCGACCCGTCCACCNCCGGGATCAGAGGCGTTCGCCGGTGGACGGGTCGAAGAGGTGCAGGTCCTCGCTGGTGGGGGTGGCGGCGAGCTGGCCGCAGGCGGCGTCGATCTCCTGGCCGCGGGTGTCGCGGACCGTGCAGGACACGCCGGCGGCCTGGACCCGGCGCACGAACTCGCGCTCGACGGGCTTGGGGCTCGCGTCCCAGCGGCTGCCCGGCGTCGGGTTGAGCGGGATGAGGTTCACGTGCACGCGCTTGGCGCCGATCCGCTGGCGCAGCAGCTTCCCGAGCAGGTCGGCACGCCAGGGCTGGTCGTTGACGTCCCGGATCAGGGCGTACTCGATGCTGATCCGGCGGCCGGTCGTCTGCGCGTAGCGACGCCCCGCGTCGAGCACCTCGGCGACCTTCCACCGGTTGTTGACGGGCACGAGGGTGTCGCGCAGCTCGTCGTCCGGTGTGTGCAGGGAGATCGCCAGGGTGACCGGCAGCCCCTCCTGCCCGAGCCTGTCGATCGCCGGGACGAGCCCCACGGTGGACACGGTGACCCCACGCGGGGAGATGCCCAGGCCGTTCGGGGCGGGCTCGGTGATCCGGCGCAGCGCGGCGACGACCCGCTTGTAGTTCGCCAGCGGCTCGCCCATGCCCATGAACACGATGTTGGAGAGCCGCCGCGGCTCGCCCAGCGCGCCCTCCTGCGCCTTGCGCGCGGCCTGCCGCACCTGGTCCACGATCTCGCCCGTGGACAGGTTGCGTTGCAGCCCGCCCTGGCCGGTGGCGCAGAAGGGGCACGCCATGCCGCAGCCCGCCTGGCTGGAGATGCAGACCGTCGTGCGGTCGGGGTAGCCCATCAGGACGGACTCGGCCAGCGTGCCGTCGTGGCCGCGCCAGAGGGTCTTGCGGGTCTGCCCGTCGTCGCAGACCTGCTCGGTGACGGTCTCGACCAGCGGCGGCAGCAGCGCGCCGAGCTGTGCGCGGGCCGCGGCCGGGAGGTCGGTCATCTCGTCGAGGTCGGCGGTGAGCCTGCCGAAGTAGTGCCGGGCCAGCTGGTCGGCCCGGAAGGCGGGCAGACCGAGCTCCGTCACGGCCGCCTTGCGGTCGGCGGGATCGAGGTCGGCGAGGTGACGGGGCGGGGTCGCGCGCCTGGGCGCGTCGAAGACCAGGGGCAGGGATGTCGACATGGCCCTTCCAGTGTGCCACCCGCATCCGGCGGGCCGGGCCGGCCGTGACGGGCGCCGCTGCTCGGGCGCGCAGCCCCCGGTGCCCGGGCCCGCCGCGTCAGCGCCCGACGCGCTCGCGCAGCTCCCCGACCAGCCCGATCCGGCGCATCCCGGAGAGCCACAGCACCACGGCGCCGCCGATCCCGACGACGCCGAGCGGCAGGGCCGCGCCCCCGCTGTTCAGCGCGAGCAGCGACCCGACGGCACCGAGCACCACCAGCACGCCGCCGACGGCGACGAAGGACCGCTCGCCGAGCAGCGTGGACAGCGCGCACAGCCCCGCTCCGACGGCCACCGCCCCGGCCGGGACGGTCAGCTCGCCCCAGCCCTGCCCGATCAACGGCAACCCGACCCCCAGCACGATCAGCACCACGCCGACGACCACCACGAGCCGCAGCACGCGCGCCCGCAGCCCCCGGTCCAGCCGCGCGCCGAGGCCCTGGCGCCGCCGGACGGTGGTGAACAGCCAGCCCGTGACCAGCAGGCCCGCCGCCATGACCAGGGTCCCGCCGCCCGCGCCGAAGCCGAGCGAGCCGGCGACCCAGCCCGCGCCGCCCAGCAGGATCTCCAGCTGCGGCAGCGGGATGCCGGAGACGGCACGCACGGTTCGGCTCATGCCGCCACGGTAGCGAGGCCGTCACCCGGCCGGGGCGCGGCCCGACCGGCGCGACCACTCGGCGTTCCGCACAGCGTGCTCTCAGCGGGGTCGTGCCAGGGTGTCGGACACCACCACGATGCTGGCCGATCCCCCGGAGGAGCCGACATGTCCGAGAAGCCCGACGCCACACCCGTCCCGAACGCGCCGACCGCCCCGACCGCCCGGACGTCCCCTGTGCTGACCCGGCGCGCCGCCGTCGCCGGTGCCGGTGGCGCCGCCGTCGGCATCGGGGTGCTGGCCGCCGGCTGTTC
>NZ_JBHSQK010000032.1:135213-169571 GCF_042658055.1 Pseudonocardia lutea | reverse complement strand
GCGCGTCGGCAAGCTGCACTTCTGGCTGACCTTCATCGGGTTCCACACGACGTTCCTGGTCCAGCACTGGCTGGGCAACACGGGCATGCCGCGCCGCTACGTCGACTACCTGCCGACGGACGAGTTCACCACGCTGAACATGGTGAGCTCGATCGGCGCGTTCGTCCTGGGCGCCTCCACGCTGCCGTTCGTCTGGAACGTGTTCCGCAGCTACCGCTACGGCCGGGCGGTCACGGCCGACGACCCGTGGGGCTTCGGGAACTCGCTGGAGTGGGCGACCTCCTGCCCGCCGCCGCGGCACAACTTCACCGAGCTGCCCCGCATCCGCTCCGAGCGTCCGGCCTTCGAGCTGCACTACCCGCACCTGGTGGAGCGGGTCCGGGCGGAGGCGCACGTCGGCGGGCACCCGGCCCCGTCCGAGGTGGCCGCCCAGGCCGTGTCCCACGAGACACAGCCGGACGACGATCCCCGCTCGCGATGACTCCGTGAGGCGGTCACCGCGGCCGGTCAGGAGGTGTCCTCCCGGAGCGGGCCGGCGGGGCCGGACGTCGACCCGACCGGCCGGTCCCAGGCCCGGTCGGCGTGCAGGACGGCGTCGACGATCCCCTGGTAGCCCGTGCACCGGCAGAGATGGCCGGACACGACCGTCCGGACCTCGCTCTCGTCGAGGCCGTGGCGCTCGGCGAGCAGCCGGTGGACGGTCATCAGCAGGCCAGGGGTGCAGAACCCGCACTGCAGCGCGTGCTGCTCGGTGAAGGCCTGCTGGATCGGGTGGAGCGGCTCCTCCGGCGCCGCCAACCCCTCGACCGTCCGGACCTCGGCGCCCTCGGCCTGGACCGCGAGCAGCAGGCACGCGCGGACCGCCTCGCCGTCGACCTCGACGGTGCAGGCGCCGCACACGCCCTGCTCGCAGGCGACGTGCGTCCCGGTCAGCCCCAGCTCCTCCCGGAGGGCGTCGGCCAGGGACGTCCGGGTCTCCACGGTCATCCGGGCCGGCCGGTCGTTCACGGTCAGCGAGACGGCCACGGGGTCGGCCGCCCGGCGGACGAGCGGATCGTCAGGCGGCATCGGTGGCCTCCTCCCCGTCCGGCCGGAGCACCTGCTCCAGCGCGCGGCGGACGAGGGTGCGCACGAGCACCCGGCGGTGGGCGGCGGTCGTGCGGTGGTCGTCGGCCGGGCTGCACTCGCGGGCGGCGGCCTCGGCGACCTCCCGGGCGAGACCGCGGTCCGCTGCCCCGGGCAGGTCGCCGACGGGGACCGACCAGGGCACGTCGTGCACACCTGCGCAGGCCACGCGGACGCCGTCGACGAGCCCGTCGCGGACCTGCGCCACCACCCCGACCCCGACGAGCGGCAGGTCGCCGGGGCGGTGGCCGAACTCCAGCCAGGCGCTCCTGGTGTCCGCGGCGTCGAGCGGGAAGGTCGCGGCGACGACGAGTTCGTCCGGCGCCAGCGCCGTGCGTCCCGGTCCCCGGTAGAGCTCGGCCGCGGCGACGGTCCGGCTGCCCGCCGCGGAACGGACCTCCAGCGAGCCGCCGGTGGCGAGCAGCACCGTGGGGAGCTCGGCCGCCGGGTCGGCGGCGCAGAGGCTGCCGACCAGCGTGCCGCGGGAGCGGGTGCCGGGGTTGCCGACCCAGGGCAGGGCCGCGTCGAGCAGGCCCGCCCCGGAGCCCGCGCGCAGTGCGGCGGCCTGCCGGACCGTGGCGCCGAGACGCAGTTCCCCGTCGGCCGTGGTCCGCGTGCCCAGCTCGGGTACCCGGTTGACGTCCACCAGGAGACGGGGCCGGACCTGCCGCAGGGCCATCTGCGGCAGCAGGCTCTGCCCACCCGCGAGGACCCGGGCGGACGCGCCGTGCCCGGCCAGGAGGCCCAGCGCCTCGTCGAGCGTGGACGGGCGGGCGTAGTCGAACGGCGCGGGCTTCACCGGGTCACTCCTCGGGGGCCACGAGCTCGTGCGGGCGGATCGGGGTGTGGTCCACGGTGATCCCGAGCGGGGCGACCGCGGCGGCGACCGCGCAGGCGACCGCCCCCGGCGTCGCGATCATGGCCGACTCGCCCATGCCCTTGATGCCGCCGCGGGTGTGCGGCGCGGGCGACTCCAGGTGCTCCAGGGCGACCCGGGGCAGGCAGCGGGCGGTCGGCAGGAGGTAGTCGGCGAACGAGGTGGCGTGCGGGGACCCGTCGGCGGCGTAGCCGGCGTCCTCGTAGAGGGCCGCGCCCACGCCCTGGGCGAACGCGCCGAGCGTCTGCCCGTCCACGATCATCGGGTTGATCACGGTCCCGCAGTCCTCGACCACCGCCGCGTCGAGCACGTCGACCCGTCCCGTCCCGGGGTCCACGTCGACGACCACGGCGACGCAGCCGTTCGAGTAGGTGGCGGGCGGGTCGTAGAACGCGGTGGCGGTGAGATCCGGCTCCGGCAACGCCGCCCGGACGGCGGGGTCGGCGACCGCCGCGGTGGCGATCTCCGCGAGCCCGACCGAGCCGGTGGGGGCGACGGCCCGGCCGTCCCGGAAGGAGACGTCCGCCGGATCGGCACCCAGCAGGTGACCGGCCACCAGCGCGAGCTTGGCGGCGAGCCGTTCGGTCGCCTGCAGCAGCGCCCCGCCGATCACGGTCGCGACCCGGCTCGCCCGGGTCCCCGCGGTGCTCAGCGGGGTACCGGCGGTGTCGCCGGTCACCACGCGGACCCGCCGCGGGTCGCAGGTCAGCACCGAGGCGACGAGCTGGGCCAGGGTCGTGGTGTGGCCCTGACCCTGCGACGGGGTCCCGATCACCGCGGTGACCGCGCCGGAGGCGGTCATCTCGACGCGGACCGAGTCGTGCGAGGCGAACGACCAGGAGGACTCCGCCGCGCCCGCGGAACCCCAGCCCGACGGCTCGACGTACGGGCTGATCCCGATCCCGCGGCAGTGCCCGTCCGCGGTGGGCCCGGGGACCACGTTCGCGGCGTCGACCAGCTTCGCCGCCCGCTCCAGCGTGGTGAGGTGGCTGCCGCTGTCGTAGGTCATGCCGGTGGGCGTGGTGTACGGCAGGTCGTGCGGCCGGATGAGGTTCTGCCGGCGCAGGTCCACCGGATCGCGGCCGAGCAGCCGGGCGGCCCGGTCGATCAGCAGCTCCCGGGCCGTGTGCCCGGCCGTCCAGCCCACGCCCCGGTAGGGGGCGATCGGCGCCTTGGTGGTGAGCACCGAGCGCACCCGCCAACCGGTCTCCGGGATGCGGTACGCGCCGGGCAGCAGGCCCGCCGCGAGGTAGGCCTCGATCAACGCGCTGGCCGAGTTGAAGGAGTAGGCCCCGGCGTCGCCGAGCACGTCGCAGCGCAGGGCCCGGAACGTGCCGTCGGCGTCGAGGGCCAGCGCGAGCTCGACGCGCTGCTCCTTGCCCTGCGGCGCGGCGACCACGTTCTCCCGGCGGTCCTCCACCCACAGCACCGGGCGCCCGGCCGCGCGGGCCGCCAACGCCACGGCGATCTCCTCCGGCGACGCCGGGATCTTCTGCCCGAACCCGCCACCGACGTCGTCGACGAGCACGCGGACCGCGGCGAGGTCCAGGCCGAGGCAGGTGGCGATCTTCCGCTGGAGCAGGTGGGGGGACTGGGTGGAACAGCGCACGGTCAGCGTGCCGACGACGGGGTCGTACGTGGCCGAGCACGCGCGGCCCTCCATCGGTGCCGCCGTGAGCCTGCCGGAGGTGAACGTCCCGGAGACGACGTGGTCGGCGGCGGCGAAGGCCTCCTCGAGCCCCGGGGTCGCGCGCTCGCCGGAGTACACCTCGTTGCCGCTCAGGGCCGGGTCGAGGGGCGGCCGCGTCGGCGCCGCCCCGGGATCGACGACCGGGGGCAGCGCCGCGTAGCGGACCTCGACCAGCTCGGCGGCGTCCTCGGCCAGGGCCCGGCTCTCGGCCAGCACCATCGCGACGGCCTCGCCCACGAACCGCACCCGCTCGCCCGCGAGCGCGGGTTGCGGGGTCTTGACGAGGCCGGGCACGGCGACCGCGTCCACCAGCGGGACGTGCGGCAGGTCGGCCGCGGTGAGGACGCGGCCCACCCCGGGCGCCGACCCCGCCCGCGTGACGTCGACGGCCTCGATCAGGGCGTGCGGGTGGGGCGAGCGGACGAAGACGGCGTGCAGGCACCGCGCCGGTGGGAGGTCGGCGGTGAACGTCCCGCGCCCGCGCAGGAGCCGGCCGTCCTCGAACCGGGGGAGGCGCGCCCCCAGGGAGGAGTTCGCGTCCGCCTCACGCACAACGACCACCCGCCGTCCTCGACCGACCGCTCCTCCGGTGCCGTGCTGCCCCACACGTGCCTAGCACCGCTCCGTGGCCCAGGGACAGCGCGACTTCGGAGTGCCGCCGACCGGCGACCCCGAGTGACCCCTGTCCGGACTCCGCGCCGCTCCCGACTCGCCCTCAGCCGGGCCGCCCCGCGCGGCCTCTGCATCCCCGGTCGCTGCAGCCCGGCTCCCCCGGGCGGGTCCAGCTCAGGGTGCAACCGCCGGGGTGACGGCGTAGGTGCGCAGCAGTCGCAGCGTCCGGGCGGGGACGGGAACTTCGTCGCCCGGGGCGAGAGTGGGTCGGCCGGAGTCGGTGGTGTCCGGGTCGGCGGTGTCGAGCACCGGACCCCAGTCGGGCCCGTACGCCTTGTCGGGCAGGGTGAACGTGATGCCCTCGGAGTGGCCGTTGACGAGCAGGAGGAAGGAGTCGTCGAGTACCCGTCGGCCGAGTTGGTCGCGGTCGGGGATGCCCCGTCCGTTGAGGAAGATCGCCACTGACCGGGCGTGCCCGGCGTTCCAGTCCTCGTCGTCCATCTCCTGCCCGTCGGGCCGCAGCCAGGCGATGTCGTCGATGTTGGAGCCACGGATGGGCCGGCCCTGGAAGAAGCGTTGGCGACGGAAGACGGGATGGTCGCGGCGCAGCGAGACGAGCCGGGCGGTGAACTCGGTGAGACCGCTGCCGGCCCTGCTGCGGTCCCAGTCGACCCAGGACAGCTCGTTGTCCTGGCAGTAGACGTTGTTGTTGCCGTGTTGTGTGCGGCCGCGTTCGTCGCCGTGCGCGATCATCGGCACGCCCTGGGACAGCAGCAGCGTGGCCAGGAAGTTGCGCTTCTGTCGCTCGCGCAGGTCCTGGATCCCGGGATCGTCGGTGGGGCCCTCGGCGCCGCAGTTCCAGGACCGGTTGTGGCTCTCGCCGTCGTGGTTGTCCTCCCCGTTGGCCTCGTTGTGCTTCTCGTTGTAGGACACCAGGTCGTTGAGGGTGAATCCGTCGTGCGCGGTGATGAAGTTGATCGAGGCGATCGGGCGGCGGTTGTCCGACTCGTACAGGTCGGAGCTGCCGGTGAACCGGGAGGCCAACTCGGCCAGCGTGGCCGGCTCGCCCCGCCAGAAGTCGCGCACGGTGTCGCGGTAGGCCCCGTTCCACTCCGTCCACAGCGGCGGGAACTGGCCGACCTGATAGCCGCCTTCGCCGACGTCCCAGGGCTCGGCGATGAGCTTGACCTGGCTGACGACCGGGTCCTGGTTGACGAGCTCGAAGAACGCCGAGAGGCGGTCGACCTCGTAGAACTGCCGGGCCAGGGAGGAGGCCAGGTCGAACCGGAAGCCGTCGACGTGCATCTCGGTGACCCAGTAGCGCAGCGAGTCCATGATCATGCGTAGGGACTCGTGATGGCGGACGTTGAGGCTGTTCCCCGTGCCGGTGGTGTCGAAGTAGTACATCGGGTCGCCGTCGACGAGCCGGTAGTAGGCAGGGTTGTCGATGCCGCGGAACGACAGCGTGGGGCCCAGGTGGTTGCCCTCGGCGGTGTGGTTGTAGACGACGTCGAGGATGACTTCGATGCCCGCGCGGTGCAGCGCGCGAACCATGGACTTGAACTCCAGCACCTGCTCGCCGCGGGTGCCGAAGCTGGCGTAGGCGTTGTGCGGGGCGAAGAAGCCGATCGTGTTGTAGCCCCAGTAGTTCGACAGCCCCTTGTCCAGCAGGGTGGAGTCGTCGACGAACTGGTGGACCGGCAGCAGCTCGAGGGCGGTGACGCCCAGCTTCCGGAAGTAGTCGATCATCACCGGATGGGCGAGCCCGGCGTAGGTGCCGCGGACGTCCTCGGGGATGTCGGGGTGGCGCATCGTCATGCCGCGCACGTGCGCCTCGTAGATCACGGTCTCGTTGTACGGGATCCGCAGCGGCCGGTCGCCGGTCCAGTCGAAGTAGGGGTTGGTGACCACCGAGGTCATGGCGTACGGCGCGGAGTCGTCGTCGTTCCGCTCGGCTTGCTCGGCGAACCGGTAGGAGAACAGCGCCTCGTTCCAGTCGCAGCGCCCGTCGATGGCCGTGGCATGCGGGTCGAGCAGCAGCTTGGCCGGGTTGCAGCGCAACCCGGCGGCCGGGTCGTAGGGGCCGTGGACGCGGTAGCCGTACCGTCGTCCCGGTCCGATCCGGGGCAGGTAGCCGTGCCAGATCAGCCCGTTGCGCTCGGGCAGCGGCACCCGCGTCTCGGTGCCCGAGTCGTCGAACAGGCACAGCTCGATCTTCTCCGCCACCTCGGAGAAGACCGAGAAGTTGGTGCCCCCTCCGTCGAACACCGCTCCCAAGGGGTAGGGCGTACCCGGCCACATCCGCATCGGCCTCCCTTCCACGTACCCGGCCGAGATCGGCTCGGGCCGGCGGCTCGATCCTCGTACCGCCTCGGGCGGGCGCGGTCCGCTTCTACCCGGGTCTGCTCGGTTCAACCCGCCGACCGGTGCCGGCAACGCCGCTCGGGATGTGTCGAGAGTCGTGGGCTCGTCAGCGACGCAGCTGCGTGATCAGCCGACGGGTGCTGTCGCGGCGGCCCCAGGCGAGCACCGCGGCCAGGACACCGACGGTCGCGGGGATGGCGACGAACGCGCCGCCCACCGCGATCCAGGTGATCGTCACCGCGCCGATCATCAGGGCGACGAAGCACAGTGCGGCCAGTCCGGTCAGGCGGGGCACGAACATCGCGATCGCGCCGGCCAGTTCCAAGGCGCCGATGAGGTACATGCCGGTGGTGCCCAGGCCCATGGCCTCGAAGCCGGCGACGTTCTGCGGGTCGGCACCGAGCTTCCCGAACGCGGAGAAGGCGTAGACGGCGGCCAGGAGCACCTGCAGCGTCCAGAGGCCGACGTTCGCGGCGCGGGAGGTGGTGCCGGTGGCGGTGGCGGTGGTCTCGGTCATCGGAGGGCTCCAGCCGTTGTGGGGGTGTGCTCGAGGGGTAGACGCCCTGGGTCGGCGGAACTCATCGGCGCCCCCCTTCCCCCGCCGTCCCGCTCCTGAGCGGGACCCTCCGGCACCGCGCCGACCGGCATCTCAGCGAGTCGGCACGCGATCCGAAGGGGCCAGGCCCCACCGGAATCGGCGGGAACGCCCCCGCGGCCAGTAGGGGAAACGGGATCGGCCGCGAGGCGCACGGCGAGCATCCTTCTTCCGTCGCCCCCGAGGTCGCGGTCGCCGACCGGTGGCCGGGTCTCGGGGCGAGCCGCCATGGAGGTGTACGACCATGCACAACTCGGCTCTCGGGCACGCGGAGACGACCCGCCGCCCGCAGGTGGTCGTGATCGGCGGCGGGTTCGGCGGGGTCCGGGCCGCGAAGGCGCTCGCCCGCGCCGACGTCGACGTGACGCTCGTCGACCGCACCAACCACCATCTCTTCCAGCCGCTGCTCTACCAGGTCGCGGCCGGGATCCTCCCGCCAGGCCTCATCGCGCCGGCGCTGCGCCGGGTCGTGGCGAAGGAGCGGACGATCCGCACGCTGCTCGCCGAGGTCCACGCCGTCGACCTCGAGCGCAAGGTGGTCCGGGCCGCCACCCCCACCGAGCAGACGCTCGAGCTGCCCTACGACTACCTCGTCGTCGCAGGCGGAGCCACGCACGCCTACTTCGGGCACCCGCAGTGGTCGCGGTTCGCGCCGGGCATGAAGACCGTCGACGACGCGCGCATGCTGCGCAGCCACATCCTGGGCGCCTACGAGCTGGCCGAACTCGCCACCGACGACGCGGAGCGGGCGGCCCGCCTGACGTTCGTCGTGGTCGGGGCCGGACCGACCGGCGTCGAGATCACCGGTCAGCTGGCCGAACTCGCCCGGCACGTGCTCCCCGAGGACTACCGCTCGATCGACACCCGGCAGGCCCGGATCGTCCTGCTGGACGCGGGCCCGTCCGTGCTCGCCCCGTTCGCGCCGAAGCTGCAGGACTACACCCGGCGCCGGCTCGAGGAGATGGGCGTCGAGGTACGCCTGAACACCGCCGCCACGGCCATGGACCACGAGTCGATCACGGTGAAGGGCCCGGCGGGCGAGGAGCGGATCGTCGCCCGCACCAAGATCTGGGCGGCCGGTGTGCAGGCGTCACCACTCGCCGCGATGCTCGCGAAGGCCACGGGCACCTGGACCGACCGCGCGGGCCGGGTGGCCGTGAACCCGGACTGCAGCCTCCCCGGAGCGGACGGGGTCTACGCGATCGGCGACATGGTCACCACAGCGGACCGGCTGCCCGGCGTGGCGCAGGTGGCGATGCAGCAGGGGACCTACGTGGGCAAGCGGATCGCGGACCGGGTGCGCGGCGACACCAGCACGCCCGCGCCGTTCCGCTACGTCGACAAGGGCAGCATGGCCACCATCGGCGCCCGCCAGGCGGTGGCCCAGGTCCGCGGCGTCCCGCTCACCGGGTATCTCGCCTACCTGCTCTGGTGCTACGTGCACGTCATGTTCCTGATCGGCTGGGGCAACCGCCTGGGCACGCTCTACGACTGGCTCCGCTCGCTGCGCCACGCCCGCAACCGGGGCCACCGGCTGATCGGCCCGACCGGCGCCACCGCGGCGGTCGAGGAGATGCCGGCAGCGGCCTGACGTCCCCGCACGGCCGCCCGGGCCGGCGGGGGCGCCCGGTTGACGTGCTCGCTCGCCGAGAGGCAGATGGAGCACAGCTTCACGCCAGGGACGGGTCGCGTCCGACGAGAGGGCGTGGTCTGCTGTGGGCGACGGCCCGGAACAGCAGCACCATCCCGACGATCTGCCCCATGTGGTAGGCGGAGTCGGGGTCCAGTCGCAGGAGCGTCGCCGCGCCCGGCACCAGTCGCAGCAGCGCGCCCGCGATGCTCACCCCGATGGCCACCAGCATCGGGCGACCCGACGGATGCCGGCGCAGCCACGCCCAGACCCACAGGCCGATGACGCACGCCATCGTGAGGCCCTCGCACAGCATCATCGCAGCGATGCCGGGATGGCCGGTGGCGGCGAGGACCGCGTAGGCAGCGACACCCACCAGGCGCAGCGGCCAGAACACGAGGGCGCGGCCCCGGCCGAGGACCTGCACCACGGTCGCCGCCAGCAGGAACGACATGACCAGGACGACCATGGTGCTCATGACCGCCCACGTGACCTCGCCGACCTGAGGACGGCCGACGAGGAAGCCGTGGTACAGCGCGCCCACCAGCGCGGTCACCCCCGCCCAGGCGAACGCGACGCGCCAGTAGCGCGCCCCCTCGACGTCCCGGGGCAAGCGGGGGAAGAGGGAGAGGGTGACCAGCCCCAGTGCGAGGTCGGTCAGCGAGGCCATCGGCTGGACGAGCACACACCACGGTACGTCCGGCGGTGCCCCGGCACAGCAGGTTCGGGCGGGACCCCGACTTGCACCCGGCCCCACACTCGGCTCCCATCAGGGACGCCGTACGGCGGCTGCGGCGCGGCGATCGAGGGACAGGGGGACGACGTGTTGCTCGACGGGATCAACCACATCGCATGGATCTCCAACGACGTCGCCCGCCTGGGGCGCTTCTACTCCGAGGTCTTCGACGCCGAGGTCGGCCCGACCCGCGCGCACGGCGAGGACGGCCGCGAGACGATGACCGTCATCCGCATCGGCCCGCACACCGAGCTGAACATCTTCGTCATCCCCGAGAACACCGAGGCCCGGCGCCAGACACCGATGTGGGGCCGCGGCCGTATCGACCACGTCGGTCTCCAGGCGGCCTCACCCGAGGCCTTCGCCACGATCCGCCGGCGACTCGTCGACGCCGGAGCCAGCGACGGCACCGTCAACGACTTCGGCCGTGTCCACAGTCTCTTCTTCCGCGACCCGGACGGGCTCGAGGGCGAGGTGCTGGTCGCGAAGGAGGCGCCCTGAAGGCCTCCGCCCGGCCGACGGCGCGGCTGTCCGACGGCCGGAGGGCGGACCTCGAGGTGGGGCCGAGTGCGTTCCGGTGCCGTGGGTACCTTCCGGGGATGACGTCACTCCCCGGGTGCACCGCGCACCTGCTCACCCCGAACGGGGTTCGCACGCTCCGCTTCGAGACCGTCCCGGCCGGGAACGGCACCGTCAGACTGGCCAACACCGAGCCGTTCTCGATGGCCGAAGGTGATGTCCTGAACTTCGACGGCGCCGCGCTGACTCTCGGCGACTACCTCAACTTCCGCACCCTGGGCACCTTCATCGACCCCGACCCGCAGGCAGGCGGCCCTCGGTAAGGGGCGCCGCCCTCTCGACGGGAGGTCGCCGCGGCAGCTTTCTGCCTGCTGGACCTCGACGTCCCGAATGCCACGCCCCCGGCACTGCTCGAGCCCTCGAAACCCCTGATTGCGCACAGCGCCGCTCCAGCGCCCGAGGCTCACGTGCAGCGATCAGGGGCAGACGACGTCCCTGCGGGGACGTGGAGCCGGAGGTCGGGATCGAACCGACGACCTACTGTTTACAAGACAGTTGCTCTACCACTGAGCTACACCGGCACCGCCGGGTTCCCGCCCGGCAGCCCACATCGTAGAGCGCCGCGGACGTTTGGCAGCCTGAGCCCGTGGTGGACGAGCTGAACCCCGCCGAGCGGTTGGCGAACCGGCTCCGGGCGACCCTGAAACGGGACGCCCGCAGGCTCCTCGCGGCCGGTCCGCCGACCCTGCCGATGCTGATGGTCGGGCCGCAGGTGCCCGACGACGCCCGCGTGCAGGAGGTCCTCGACTTCTGCATGCGCGTGGGCGAGGTGCAGCTCTCCAGCGGCGAGGCCGTCGGCGTGGTCACCGACCTCATGCTGCGGCTGGCGGAGATCTGCGGCCTGCCGGCGGTCGACGTGGACATCACGTTCACCTCGATCACCATCTGCTGCCACCGCGGCAACGCGGCCGCGCCCGTCACCTCGATGCGACTGGTCAAGTACAAGACGCTGGACCTGACCCGGCTGGCCGCGGTCGACGCCGTCGTCGACCGGGTGGTGGAGGGGCGGCTGGACGTGCGGGCCGCGGCCCGCGAGCTGGACGACGCGGTCAACGCCCGGCACCCCTACCCGCGCTGGGCGGCCACGGCGGGCTGGGGCGTGCTGGCCGGCTCGATCGCGATCCTGCTCGGCGGCGGGGCGGTCACGGCGATCACCGCCTTCCTCGTCACCGGCGCGATCGACCGCATCGGCCGGATCCTGAACCGCTGGGGCCTGCCGGCCTTCTTCCAGCAGGTCACGGGCGGCCTGCTGGCCACCACCGTCACCATCGGGCTGTTCGCGGCGGGGCTGTTCCCGCCGGGCACCCGGCCGTCGCTGGTCGTCGCGTCCTCGATCACCGTGCTGCTGTCCGGGCTGTCGGTGGTCGGCACCGTGCAGGACGCCATCTCCGGCTACTACGTCACCGCGGCCGGCCGGGTCGCGGAGATCGCACTGCTGTCCGCGGGCCTGCTGACCGGTGTCGTCCTCGGCCTGAGGATCGGGTTCGCGGTCGGCGTCGCCCTCGACGTCGCGGGCACGGTGTCGGCGAGCGTCGGGCGGTTCACGTTGGCACTCGTCGTCGGCGCGGTGGCCGCCGCGGGGTACGCCCTGGCGGGCTACGCGCCGTTGCGCGCCCTCCTCTACGCGGCGGGGACGGGCGCGCTGAGCTGGGGCGTCTACAGCGCGCTGAACCAGTACTCGGGCATCGGGCCGGTGGCCGCGACGGGGATCTCGGCCGTCGTGATCGGCATCTGCGCGGGGCTGCTGCGGCGCACCCGGCAGGTCTCCTCGCTCGTCGTCACGCTCGCCGGTGTCACGCCGCTGCTGCCCGGCCTGACCGCCTACCGCGGCTTCTACCAGCTCGCCGTCGAGGGGCTGGCCGAGGGCCTGGTCACGGTCACGCTCGCCCTGGCCATCGGGCTGGCGCTGGCGGCCGGGGTCACGTTCGGGGAGTTCCTGGCCCGGCCGCGCCCGCGCCCCGGCGGGACCGGCGAGCCGGAGCAGGCCGGCGCCCTCGGCACCGCCGCGCTCGCCGACGTGGACGATTCAGAGCCCGCGAACCTGCCCGGCGGTCAGTAGGGTTCTCCCCGAGGATCCGCCGGCGACGGCCGCGCCGGCGGCGCGAGGAGGATCAGGTGGCCCGCAACAGCACGTCCGAGCTCCCCCCGCCCGACTTCGTGGTCGTGGCCAACCGGCTCCCCGTGGACCTGGAGAAGCTGCCCGACGGCGGCCAGCGGTGGAAGCGCAGCCCCGGCGGCCTGGTCACGGCGCTCGAACCCATGCTGCGCGCCCGCGACGGCGCCTGGATCGGCTGGCCCGGCGTGCCCGACGCGGACGTGGGCCCGCTCGTCGAGGACGGCCTGCAGCTGCACCCCGTCGGCCTCAGCGCCGAGGAGGTCGAGAACTACTACGAGGGCTTCTCCAACGGCACGCTGTGGCCGCTGTACCACGACGTCGTGGCGCCGCCGGTGTTCCACCGGCACTGGTGGCAGGCGTACGTGAAGGTCAACCAGCGCTTCGCCGACTACACCGCGAAGGTGGCCGCCGAGAACGCGACCGTCTGGATCCAGGACTACCAGCTGCAGCTCATGCCGGGGATGCTCCGCGACCTGCGCCCCGACCTGCGGATCGGCTTCTTCCTGCACATCCCCTTCCCGCCCACGGAGCTGTTCATGCAGCTCCCGTGGCGGACCCGGATCGTCGAGGGGCTGCTCGGCGCGGACGTGATCGGCTTCCACACCGCGGGCGGCGTGCGCAACTTCCGCTGGCTCGCCACCCGGCTGGCCGGGGCCGGGGCCGTCCGCAACCGCAACGAGGTGACGGTCGGTCGCCGCACCGTGAAGCTCGGCGCCTTCCCGATCTCCATCGACTCCGCCCAGCTGGACCAGCTCTCCCGCACGGACGCGGTGCGGAAGCGGGCCTCGGAGATCCGCGAGGACCTGGGCAACCCGCAGAGGATCATCCTCGGGGTGGACCGGCTGGACTACACCAAGGGCATCGACGTCCGGCTGCGGGCCTTCCACGAGCTGCTCGAGGAGGGCCGGGTCACCGCCGAGGACGCGGTGATGATCCAGCTGGCCACGCCGAGCCGGGAGCGCGTCGAGCACTACCAGAAGATGCGCGACGACATCGAGCTCGCCGTCGGGCGGATCAACGGCGAGTTCTCGCGGGTCGGCCACCCCGCCGTCCACTACCTGCACCAGTCCCTGCCCCGCGAAGAGCTCGCGGCCTTCTTCCTGGCCGCGGACGTCATGCTCGTGACGCCGCTGCGGGACGGGATGAACCTCGTCGCCAAGGAGTACGTGGCCTGCCGGCACGACCTCGGCGGCGCCCTCGTGCTGTCCGAGTTCGCGGGGGCGGCGGCCGAGCTGACCAGCGCCCTGCTCGTCAACCCGCACGACACGGACGGCGTCAAGGAGGCGTTGTACGCCGCGCTGACCATGCCTCCCGAGGAGGGCCGCAAGCGGATGCGGACCCTGCGCAAGCAGGTGATGACGCACGACGTCGACCGGTGGGCCCGGTCCTTCCTGCTGGCGCTCGGCCTGGAACCCGCCGATGACTGAGCCGCCCGGCCCCGACACCACCGGGCTCGACCCGGCCCTGGCCGCGGCGCTCGCCCGGCTCGGCGACGCCGGCACCCTGCTAGTCGCCCTCGACTTCGACGGCGTGCTGGCCCCGATCGTGCCCGTGCCCTCGGACGCCCGACCCCTGCCGGACTCGGCCGACGCGGTCCGCGAGCTGGCCGGTGCGCGGGGCACGACCGTCGTCCTGCTGTCCGGGCGCGGGCTGGCGGACCTGGGCACGGTCTCCGGCTTCACCGAGCCGGTCCGCATGGTCGGCAGCCACGGCGGCGAGTACGGGCCCGGCCTCACCGACGGCGACGCCTCCCTGCTCGGCCCCGAGCAGCAGGACCTCAAGGAGAAGCTCACCCTCGCGCTGGTCGACCTCGTCGAGGGCGAGGTCGGGGTGACCCTGGAGCACAAGCCGGCCGGGGTGGCCGTGCACGTCCGCAACGCCCCGCCGGAGGTCGGCGCCCGGGTGCTCGACGCCGTGCGGGCCGGTCCCGGCACGTGGGAGGGCGTGGACTCCACGGAGGGCAAGGCGGTGATCGACCTCGCCGTCCTGCAGGTCAGCAAGGGCGCGGCGGTCGACGTGCTGCGGGAGCGGCTCGGCGCCGACGCCGTGTTCTTCGCGGGCGACGACGTCACGGACGAGTCCGTGTTCACCCGGCTGCGGCCGGGCGACGTCGGGGTGAAGGTCGGCGAGGGGGACACCGCGGCGGAGCACCGGGTCACCGACCCGGAGGCCGTCGCGGCGGTGCTGCGGGCCCTCGCCGGCCACCGGCGCTGACCGGCGCTGACCGGCGCTGACAGGCGCTGACAGGCGCTGCAAGGCGCTGACCCGGCCCCGGACCGGCACCGACTTGTCGCCGGCAAGGTGACGCGGGTGAAGCCCTACCCCGGACGACGCCCCAGGTCCGCGGGGATCGTGAGCGCCGTCCGCCTCCGGTGAGGCCGCTGACGGGTCACCAGCCCGAGAAGAACTTCTCCGTCTGCGTGGCGGGGCCGCTGGTGGAGCCCACGACGAGCTCGGTGGGCAGCACGACCTGCTTGGGTCGGTTGCGCTCGCCGCGCTGCAGCAGCAGCTCTCCCGCCACCTGACCCTTGCGCCGCACGGGCTGCCGCACGGTGGTGAGCCCGACCCGCTCGGCCTCGGGCACGCCGTCGAAGCCGGTGACGGTGAGTCGCTCCGGCACCGCGATGCCGGCCTCGGCCGCGTGCTGCAGCGCGCCGATCGCCAGCACGTCCGAGGTGCAGACCAGCGCGGTGACGTCCGAGTGCGAGGCCAGCAGCTCACGCGCGGCCGACGCCCCGGCCTCGGGGCTGTGCTCGAACCGCTCGACGACGGGGACCCCGGACCAGTCCACGCCGGCCTCGGTGAGCGCGTCCCGCAGCCCGCCGATGCGCTCGCGCTGCACCGGGTACGAGGTGTTCTCCTGCCGCGCGAGGTTCGCCGGCCCGTCGTGCCGCTGCGAGCCGAGCCGCATGCACAGCACGCCGATCTTGCGGTGCCCCAGCCCGGTGAGGTGCGCGCCGAGTGCCCGCATGCCCTCGCGGTCCGCCACGCCGACCCGGTCGACGCCCTCGACGCCGACGGGCTGGTCGCAGACCACCGTGGGAACCGGCCGCTCCAGCACGGCGCGGAAGTGGGGGTCGTCCTCGCTCACGGAGTAGACGACGAATCCGTCGACGCCCGCCTGGTGCACCGCGGCGACGTCGGCGTGCTCGGGGCTCACCGGGACCAGCAGCAGCCCCTGCCCGGCCTGCTCGCACGCCAGCGCCAGACCCTCGAGGAAGCCGGTGGCCACCGGGTCGCGGAAGGCGTAGGAGAGCGCCTCGGTGAGCAGCAGGCCGACGGCGCCGGCGCGCCGGGTGCGCAGCGACCGGGCCACCGGGTCCGGGCCGGGGTAGCCGAGCCGCCGCGCGGCCTCGAGGACCTTCTCGCGCAGCGGCGCGGACAGCTGGTCCGGGCGGTTGTAGGCGTTCGAGACGGTGGTACGGGACACGCCCAGCTCCGCGGCGAGCGACGCGAGCGTCGCCGGCCGCCTGACGTGGGGTGAACCGGTCATGTCACGAAAGGTAGCCGCCCCTGGTGGGCCGTCGGTAGCCCGGCCTCCCACCACCCGCTAGAGTGAAGTGACAACGGTTTTCAATAAAACCATGCGCACAGCTTAATACGGGAGCACGACCCCACGATGAGAACGCGTTTCGCCACCGCCCTGCTGGCCGCCGCCGGCCTGCTCTCGCTCGCCGCCTGCGGCTCCGGATCCGACGCGGCCGGCTCCGGGTCCGCCCCGAGCTCCGCGGCGGGTGGCAAGGTCGCCGTCGTCGCGTCGACCGATGTCTACGGCAGCATCGCCTCCGCGGTCGGCGGCGACCGCGTCGAGGTCACCTCGCTGATCGACTCGCCGAACGCCGACCCGCACGAGTACGAGTCCACGCCCGCCGACGCCGCAACCGTCTCCCGCGCCGCGCTCGTCGTGGTCAACGGCGGCGGCTACGACGACTTCGCCTCCCGCCTGGTCGAGTCCTCCGGCACGAAGGCCACCATGGTCGACGCCGTGCGGCTCTCCGGCCTGCCGGGCGCCCCGGAGGCCGGCCACGCCGAAGGCGACGGCCACGAGCACGGCCAGTTCAACGAGCACGTCTGGTACAACCTGCCGACCGTCCGCACGGTCGCCGACGAGATCGCGAAGGACCTGGGCGCCGCCGACCCGGCCAACGCGGCCACCTACACCGCCAACGCCCGGAGGTTCGGCACCGACCTCGACGGCCTGCAGCAGAAGGTCGATGCGATCAGGGCCGCGCACGCGGGGCAGCGGATCGCCGTCACCGAGCCGGTGCCGCTCTACCTCACCGAGGCCGCCGGCCTGCAGGACGCCACCCCGGAGGAGTTCAGCGAGGCCGTCGAGGAGGGCACCGACCCGCCGGCCGCCGTGCTCGCGGCCATGCTCGACGTCGTGCAGGGCGCGGACCCCGTGAAGGCGGTGGTGGCCAACGGCCAGACCGAGGGCCCGTCGACGCAGAAGGTCGAGGACGCGGCCAGGGCGAAGGGCCTGCCCGTGGTCGAGGTGAGCGAGACCCTGCCCGACGGCGTCGACTCCTACGTCGCGTGGCAGGGCGCCCAGCTGGACGCCCTGGCGGGCGCCCTGAACGGTGCGGCATGAACAATGAGGTCATGACCGCGAGGCCCCCCGCCGCGCCCGGCGCCGCGCCGCCCACTGCGTCCACGGCGGCGGTCGCGCTGCGCGGCGCGCGGGTCGCGTTCGGCCGGCGGGTGCTGTGGGAGGACCTGGACCTCGACGTCCGGCCCGGCGAGTTCCTCGCCGTCCTGGGGCCCAACGGCTCCGGCAAGACCACCCTGCTGCGCGTCCTGCTCGGCCTCCAGGCGCTCGACGCCGGCGAGGTCCGGATCGCCGGCGAACCGGCCCGGCGCGGCCGCGGCGGCATCGGGTACATCCCGCAGCAGAAGGCGCTGCCGGAGGACCTGCCGCTGCGCGGGGCCGACCTCGTCGGGCTCGGGCTCGACGGGCACCGGTTCGGCCCGGGCCTGCGCGGACGCGCGGAGCGGCGGCACAAGGTGCGGGCGGCACTCGAGGCGGTGGGCGCCACCTCGTACGCCCGCGCCCCCGTCGGCCGGCTCTCCGGCGGCGAGCAGCAGCGGCTGCGCGTGGCCCAGGCCCTGGTCGGCGATCCGCGGGTGCTGCTGTGCGACGAGCCGCTGCTCTCCCTCGACCTCGCCCACCAGCGCACGGTGAGCCGGCTGATCGACGAGCGTCGCCGCGCCGCGGACACCGCGGTCGTGTTCGTGACGCACGAGATCAACCCGGTGCTGCCGCTCGTGGACCGGGTCCTCTACCTCGTCGGCGGCCGGTTCCGGATCGGCACGCCGGAGGAGGTGATGACCTCGGAGACGCTCTCCGCGCTGTACCGGACCGAGGTCGAGGTCGTGCGGGTGCGGGGCCGGCTCGTGGTCGTCGGGGCGGAGGACCAGCACGCCCACCACGACGCGCTGGAGCCGGTCACATGAGCCGGCTGTTCGGGTTCGAGGGCGTCGGGGAGCTGCTGGGCCTGCCGTTCGTGCAGAACGCGTTCCTCGCCGCCGCGCTGCTCGGCCTGGTGGCGGGCGCGCTGGCCCCGCTCGTCGTCGCGCGTGGGATGGGCTTCGCGGTGCACGGCACGGCGGAGCTCGCGTTCACCGGCGGGGCCGCGGCCCTGCTGATCGGGATCTCGGTGAGCGTCGGGGCGGTCGTCGGGGCGGTCGTGGCCGGGTTGGTGTTCGGCGTGCTCGGGCTGCGCCAGCGCGAGCGGGACTCGGTGATCGGCGTGGTGCTCGCCTTCGGGCTGGGCCTCGGCGTGTTGCTGCTGGCGCTGTACGAGGGCCGGGCGTCGAACAAGTTCGGCCTGCTCACGGGGTCGATCGTGTCGGTCGACTCCAGCAACCTCGTCGTTCTCGTCAGTGTGACAGCGGTCGTGCTCGCCACCCTCGCGTTGGTCTACCGGCCGCTGCTGTTCGCCAGCGCCGATCCGGACGTCGCCGTGGCCCGCGGGGTGCCGACCCGGCTGCTCTCCCCGCTCTTCGCCGTGCTCGTCGCCCTGACGACGGCGCTGGCCGTGCCGATCGTCGGCGCGATCCTCGTCCTCTCGGTCACGATCATCCCCGGTGCCGCGGCCGCGCGGGTCACCTCGAACCCGCTGGCCGCCACCCTGCTGGCGATCGGGATCGCGGAGCTCGCGCTCCTCGGGGGAACCCTGCTGAGCCTGGCCCCGGGCCTGCCGATCTCCGGCTACGTGGCCACCATCGCGTTCCTGGCCTACCTCGTGTGCCGGCTCGTCGGCCGGGTCCGGGGGCGCGTCCGCACCGCCTGACGGGCCCGCCGGGGCCGGTCCCGGAGCTGTCCCGGAGCCGTCGCGGTGCCGGTCCCGGGGTCGGCTCGGCGCCGCTCGGTGCGGGCTCAGAGCCAGCGCGGCAGCTCGGGCGGGGTGCCGGGGAGGACGCTCGCCGGTGCGCGGCCCGTCAGCCAACCGACGACGTCGACCACCGGCGCCTTCACGGTCTCCAGCTCCCCCAGCGGGGCGGACTCGGCCGGGATCGACTCGCCCGGGCTCGAGGCGACCGGCGCCGGCGTCACCCCCGGGTCGCCGAGCTGCCACACCCGCTCGCGGTCGGTCGGCGCGATCAGCAGCGTCGGGCAGCCCTCCCGGCCGGACAGGGTGGCGGTGACGTCCTCGAGCAGCAGGTCGAGCACGCCGGCGGGCAGGTCCGCGAGCGAGGCCCCGGTGTCGAGGTCGGCGGCGTGCACCCAGACCTCGCGGATCCGCATGAACGGGATCTCGGTGGCGGGGATCTCCCGGCCGTGGCTGTTCCGGATCGTCGCCCCCCACTGCTCCGGGCTCAGCGCGCCGAGCGCCTCGTCGAGCTCGCGGGCGGTCGAGGCGAGCTCGGCCCGCAGGACCTCCGGCGCCCGGCGGGAGGTCTCCTCGATCTCGGCGGCGCGGGCCTCGGCGCTCGGGTACATCGGCGTCTCGGTGCCGGTGCGGGCCCAGGTCGCGAGCCGGAGCAGGGCCTCGGCGTTGCGCGCCACGTGGGCGACGACGTGGGCCCGGGTCCAGCCGGGCAACGCGCTCGGCGCGGCCAGCCCCTCGTCCGGGACCGCCTCCACCACGGCGAGCAGGTGCTCGGTGCCCGCGCGCATCCACGGGAGGGTCTCGGACGTGTCGTTCCTGCTCACGCGGACAGTGTGGACGATCCGTCGCCCGCGCACAGCGCGGAGCCGATCTCGTCGCCCGGAGGCTCCTAGGCCTGGCGGCGGCGCCGCGCGACCTCGGCCAGCACGACGCCGGCGGCCACCGAGGCGTTGAGCGACTCCACCTCGCGCGCCATCGGGATCGAGACCGTGACGTCGCAGGACTCGCGCACGAGCCGGGACAGCCCCTTGCCCTCCGAGCCGGTCACGATCACGAGCGGGTCGGTGGCCAGGTCGAACTCGTCGAGCGAGACGTCGCCCTCCGCGTCCAGACCGGCGATCATCAGCCCGGTCTGCGCGTACTCGCGCAGCGTGCGGGTGAGGTTCGTCGCCCGGGCGACCGGCAGCCGCGCCGCCGTGCCCGCCGAGGTCCGCCAGGCCACCGCCGTCATGCCCGCCGCGCGGCGCTGCGGGATGACCACCCCGTGCCCGCCGAAGGCGCTCACCGACCGCACGACCGCGCCGAGGTTGCGCGGGTCCGTGACGCCGTCGAGCGCGACGATCAACGCCGGCCGGCCGGACTCGGACGCCGCCTCCAGCAGCTCGTCCGGGTGCGCGTACTCGTAGGGCGGGATCTGCAGCGCGACGCCCTGGTGCAGGGCGCCGCCGGTGATCCGGTCCAGCTCGCCGCGCTCGAGCTCGAGGATGGACAGCCCGGCGTCGGCGGCGAGGTGCACCGACTCGGCCACCCGCTCGTCCGCCGTCGCGCCGACGACCACGCGCAGCGCCGTGGCCGGGACCCCGGCGCGCAGGCACTCGAGCACGGGGTTGCGCCCGAGCACGGTCTCCGGGACCTCGCCGTCCTGCGGGCGCCGGCCGCGGGTGCCCGCGGCCGCGCGACGGTCCTTCGCCGCCGCCCGCCGCTGCGCCGGGTGCCCCTTGCGCGACGACGCGGGCGGCGTGGGCCCCTTGCCCTCGAGCCCGCGGCGGCGCTGGCCACCGGAGCCGACGACGGCGCCCTTCTTCGTGCCTTCCTTGCGCACCGCACCGCGGCGCCTGGAGTTGCCGGCCATGATCCCTGTCTTCTCGGTTCAGGCGTTCTTGAACGACCACGTGGGGCCGTCGGCGCCGTCCTCGACGGCGATCCCCGCGGCGAGCAGCCGGTCGCGCAGCGCGTCCGCCTCGGCGAAGTCCTTCGCCTTCCGGGCGGCCTGGCGGCGCTCCAGCAGCTCCTCGACGAGCGCGGTCAGCGCGCCGAGCGCGGCCTCGTCGCCCCGGTCGCCCGCACGCCAGCGCGGGTCGAGCGGGTCGATGCCGAGCACCGCGGCCATCGCGCGCACGGACTCGGCGGCCGCGGCCGCCCCCTTCTTGTCGCCGGCGTCGAGCGCGGCGTTCCCCTCGCGCACCGTGGTGTGCAGCACGGCGAGCCCGCCGGGCGTGCCCAGGTCGTCGTCGAGCGCGGCGGCGAACTCCGCCGGCACCCGGTCGGCGATGCCCGGCGCCCCGACCCGCTCGCCGGTGCGGTGCAGGAAGGACTCGATCCGCCGGAACGCCGCGACGGCCTCGGACAGCGCCGCGTCGGAGTACTCGATCGCCGACCGGTAGTGCGGGCCGACGAGGTAGTACCGCAGCTCGACGCCGCGGACCCGCTGCAGCAGCGCGTCGATCGACAGCGTGTTGCCGAGCGACTTCGACATCTTCTCGCCGCCCATGGTGACCCACGCGTTGTGCAGCCAGTACCGCGCGAACCGGTCCCCCGCCGCGCAGGACTGGGCGCGCTCGTTCTCGTGGTGCGGGAACACCAGGTCGAGCCCGCCGCCGTGGATGTCGAACTCCGGGCCGAGGTAGGTGGTGGCCATCGCGGAGCACTCGAGGTGCCAGCCCGGCCGGCCCGGCCCCCAGGGGGTGGGCCAGGACGGCTCGCCCGGCTTGGCCCCCTTCCACAGCGTGAAGTCCACCGCGTCCCGCTTGGCGTCCTGGTCGCCCTCGCCCTGCGCGACGTCGTCGACCTTCTGGCCCGACAGCCGGCCGTAGTCCGGGAACGTGCGGACCGCGAAGTAGACGTCGCCGCCCGCGGCGTACGCGTGCCCGCCCTCGATCAGCCGGTCGATGTAGGCGACCATCTGCGTGATGTGCCCGGTGGCCCGCGGCTCGAGCGACGCGGGCAGGCAACCCAGCGCGTCGTACGCCGCGGAGAAGGCCCGCTCGTGGGTGGCGGCCCACTCCCACCAGGGCCGGCCCGCCTCGGCGGCCTTGCGCAGGATCTTGTCGTCGATGTCCGTGACGTTCCGGACGAGCGCGACGTCGAGGCCCTCGCGCCCGGGCTCGGAATGGCCCAGCCAGCGGCGCAGCACGTCGTAGTTCAGGGAGCTGCGGACGTGCCCGATGTGGGGCAGCCCCTGCACCGTGGCGCCGCAGACGTACATCGACACGGCTCCGGCCCGCAGCGGCACGAAGTCCCGCTGCGTCCTGGTCAGGGTGTCGAAGAGTCGGACGCTCACCCTTCCCAGGGTACGGACGCGCTGGTCCGGGCATTACGGCAGGGCTGCATCACATTTCTCCAAGACGGCGGACGGCCGTCCCGGCACGCTGGGCGGCATGACGCGCATCGAGCAGCTCTACCCCCGCCTCCCCGTCCGGGGCGCCGACGCGGCGATCGCCTTCTACCGCGACGCCTTCGGCGCCGAGCTCGTCGAGCGGTACGCGACCCCGGACGGGGCCGTCGTGCACGCGCTGCTGCGGGCCGGCCCGGTGCAGTGGGCGGTCAAGGACGGCGACGAGTACGACCCGGCCCCGCCGGACGGCGGCGGCTCGGCGATCCTCGCCCTCTACGTCGACGACGCCGACGCCGTGGCCGAGGCGATGCTGGCCGGCGGCGCGGAGGTCCGGTTCCCGGTGGCCGACCAGCCCTACGGCGAGCGCGGCGGCCGGCTCACCGACCCCTTCGGCCACCAGTGGATGGTCGCCCAGCGCACCGAGAACCTCACGCCCGAGGAGATCGAGGAACGGACCAAGGCGATGTTCGCCGAGTGACCGCACGAGCGAACGGCACTCCCGCTCATCAGGTGTGAGCGGGAGTGCCGCTCGCTCGGACCTGTCGCTCGGTCAGTCGGCGGCGGGGAGGAGGAGGGCGGTGGCGATCGCGGCGATGCCCTCGCCGCGGCCGGTGAGCCCGAGCCCGTCCGTGGTGGTGCCGGAGACCGACACCGGGCCGCCGACGACCTCGGACAGCACCTTCTGCGCCTCGTCCCGGCGGGTGCCGATCTTGGGGTGGTTGCCGATCACCTGGACCGCGGCGTTGCCGACCCGCCAGCCCTCGGCGGCGAGCAGGCGGTGCACCTCGGCGAGCAGGGCGACCCCGCTCGCGCCCGACCACTCCGGGCGGCCGGTGCCGAACACCGCGCCGAGGTCGCCGAGGCCGGCGGCGGAGAGCAGGGCGTCGCAGAGGGCGTGGCACGCGACGTCGCCGTCCGAGTGGCCGGCACAGCCGTCGACGCCCTCCCACCGCAGCCCGGCGATCCAGCAGGGCCGGCCGGGCTCGACGGGGTGCACGTCCGTGCCGATCCCGGTCCTCACGCCTTCTCCTCCAGCAGCAGTTCGGCGATCCGCAGGTCCCAGGGCGTGGTGACCTTGAACGCGGCCGGGTCGCCGGGCACGGTGACCACCGGCTCGCCGAGCCGCTCGACCAGCCCGGCGTCGTCCGTGGCGACGGCGTCCGTCCCGGACTTGCCGTAGGCCGCCCGGAGGACCTCCCAGGCGAAGCCCTGCGGGGTCTGCGCGGCCCGCAGCTCGGACCGGTCGACGGTGGCCTCGACGGCGGCCGCCGCGCCCACCCGCTTGATCGTGTCGGCCAGCGGGAGAACGGGTACCACCGCCGGGTGTCCGGCCCGCACCTCCGCCACCACCGCGGCGACGAGCGCGGGCGGGGTGAGGGGCCGGGCGGCGTCGTGCACGAGGACGACCTCCGGTGGGCCGTCACCCCGGGCCGCGCCCGGTCGTTCACCGCCGTGGGGATCGGACAGCACGCCGAGCGCGAGGCGCACCGACGCCGTGCGCTCGCCGCCCCCCACCAGCACGCTGACCGGGCGGCCGGCGAGCAGGGCCCGCGCACGGTCGACCAGGTCGGCCGGCACGGCGACCAGCACCTCGTCGACCGCGCCGGAGCCCAGCAGACCGTCGACCGCGCGGACCACGATCGGTACGCCCGCCAGCGGCACGAAGGCCTTGGGTGCACCGGCACCCAGGCGGGTGCCGGACCCGGCCGCCGGCACGATCGCGGCGACGCTCACCGGGCGCCCCGCCGCGCTTCCCGTGCCGACGCGTGCGCCGGCCGGGCCGTGGGCATCATGGGGCCGTACCGTGCCGATCGCGGGGCGGGTCAGGCGTTGGTGGTGGCCAGCACCTCGTCGAGCAGGGCCTCGGCCCGCTCCTCGTCCGTGCCCTCGGCCAGCGCGAGCTCGCTGACGAGGATCTGCCGCGCCTTGGCCAGCATGCGCTTCTCGCCCGCGGACAGGCCGCGGTCCTTCTCCCGGCGCCACAGGTCGCGGACGACCTCGGCCACCTTGTTCACGTCGCCCGACGCGAGCTTCTCCAGGTTCGCCTTGTACCGGCGCGACCAGTTGGTGGGCTCCTCGGTGTGCGGGGTGCGCAGCACCTCGAACACCCGGTCCAGCCCCTCCTGGCCCACGACGTCGCGAACGCCCACGACCTCTGCGTTCTCGGCGGGAACGCGAACCGTCAGGTCACCCTGGGCGACCTTCAGGACGAGGTACTTGCGCTCCTCGCCCTTGATCGTCCTGGTCTCGATCGCCTCGATGAGAGCGGCACCGTGGTGCGGGTAGACGACGGTCTCTCCGACCTTGAAAACCATGTGTCCTCTGGCCCCTTTCGCTGCACCCAGGTTAACACGCCCGGTGCGTCCCCCGTTCGACGGGAGGGCCCATCGTCGCAGGTCAGGGGGTTGACAACCGGCGTAAAACGTGCAGACGCGGGTACGCGGGGGTTCAGCGGGCGCAACCGTGGAGAGCCGAGTGCGGGCACTGTCGTACCCGGCGACTAGGCTGCACCCGCAAGAGCCGGCCGTCAGGAAGGACACCCGAACCGTGAGCCGCGCGACCTCCCCCCGACGCTCCGCCACGCGCCCGGGCCCGTGGAAGGTTCTGGCCGTGGGCACGGCCGCCGTGGGCGCCCTCCTGCTGTCCGGCTGCGGCGCGGGCCAGATCGCCCAGACCGCCGAGCAGGTCGCCGCCGTCGGCGGCACCGGCGGCACGGTGGGGAACGTCGCGGTCCGCAACGCCGAGATCGCCTGGCCGGCCGGGCTCGCGCCGACCGGGGCGGTCTACCCGAAGGGCGGCGAGGCGCTCGTCGAGATGGTGATCGTGAACGACGGCGGGGCGACCGACCGGCTCGTCTCCGCCTCGAGCGAGGCCGGCACGCAGGTCGTCGTCACCGGCGAGCAGGTCCTCGCCCCGCAGATCCCGCTGGTCGCCGGCCAGCAGGGCGAGGTCACCGGCATCCCGGGCGCCAAGCAGGTCACCGTGCAGATCGCCGGGCTGCGGGACGACATCGTCGCCGGCCGCACCTACCCGCTCACGCTGGTCTTCGAGCGGGCCGGCCGGCTGACCGTCGACCTCCCGGTGGCGAACCCGACCGCGCCGCGCCAGGACGAGGCGCCGCCGGCCGAGGGCGGCGAGGGCGGCGAGAGCGGCGCCGCCGTCAGCGGCGGGCACAGCTGATCGGCCCGGTCCCCCCGGGAACCCCGGCGGCGTCCGCGGCGGTCCGCCGATGAGCGCCAGGACCCGCGCCGCCCGCAGCTCCTACGTCTGCTCCGAGTGCGGGCACCGCGCCGCGCAGTGGGTCGGCCGCTGCCCAGGCTGCCAGGCGTGGGGCACCCTGGCCGAGCAGGCCGAGCCCGCCCGGGCCACGGTCGCGGGCGGCGGTGCCCGCCGGGTCGCGGCGGGGGCGCCGAGCACCCCGGCCCGCCCGATCGCCGAGGTCGCGCTCGACTCCGCCCGCGCCCGGCCCTCCGGGGTCGACGAGCTGGACCGGGTCCTCGGCGGCGGGCTCGTGCCGGGCGCGGTGGTGCTGCTCGCCGGCGAGCCCGGCGTCGGCAAGTCCACGCTCCTGCTCGAGGTGGCGGCCAAGGCGGCGGCCACCCTGCGCGGCGGTTCGGTGCTGTACGTCACGGGCGAGGAGTCCGCGGGCCAGGTCCGGCTGCGGGCCGAGCGGACCGGCGCCCTGCACGACCGGCTGTTCCTGGCCGCCGAGTCCGATCTCTCGTCGATCCTCGGGCACGTCGACGCCCTGCATCCCGACCTGCTGATCGTCGACTCCGTGCAGACGATGACCTCGCCGGAGGTCGACGGCTCGGCCGGCGGCGTCACGCAGACCCGGGCGGTCACCGTGGCGCTCACCGCGCTGGCCAAGGAGCGCGGGCTGCCCGTGCTGCTCGTGGGGCACGTCACGAAGGACGGGAACATCGCCGGCCCCCGCGTGCTCGAGCACCTGGTCGACGTGGTGCTGGCCTTCGAGGGCGACAAGCACTCCACGCTCCGGATGGTGCGCGGCGTGAAGAACCGCTTCGGCCCCGCGGACGAGGTGGGCTGCTTCGAACTGCGGGACGAGGGGATCGTCGGACTGCCGGACCCGTCGGGACTGTTCCTCGCCCGGTTCGGGGCCACGCAGGCCTCCGTCGTGTCGGGCACCGCCGTCACCGTGATCATGGACGGGCGGCGGCCGCTGCTGGCCGAGGTGCAGGCACTGGTCGCCCCGTCGTCGATGCCGACCCCACGGCGGGCCGTCAGCGGGCTGGACAGCTCGCGCGTGGCGATGCTGCTGGCGATCCTCGAGCGGCGCGGCCGGGTGCGGCTGCAGGACTCCGAGGTCTACACCGCCACCGTCGGCGGGATGAAGGTCACCGAGCCGGCCGCGGACCTCGCCCTGGCCATGGCCGTGGCCTCGGCGAAGAACGACGTCGCCCTCCCGCCGGATCTCGTCGTGCTCGGCGAGCTCGGCCTGGCCGGCGAGGTGCGCCGGGTCTCCGGCGTGCGCCGGCGGCTGGCCGAGGCCGCCCGGCTCGGGTTCACCCACGCCCTGGTGCCGCCGGACAGCGACGCGGGCACGGGGACCGGCATGAAGGTCACCGAGGTGTCCGACGTCTCGCAGGTGCTCGCGCGGATCAGGCGGGCGTCAGGGTGAAGTGGGTCGGGCCGCTGATCTTGTCGGCGACCCGGGTCAGCAGGGTGTAGTCGCCGGCCGGCAGCCGGGTCCGCGGGGCGGTGCAGCCGGGGTTCGACGACAGCCCCGACCAGGTCACCTCGAAGGCCACGGGCTGGCCCGGCACGAGCGTCCGCAGGTCCTGCGTGGACGGGTTCACGCAGTCGTTGCTCGACCAGAGCCGGGTCGCGACGGGACGGTCCCACACCACGATCTCCTGCAGCGCGCCGTCGAGGTCGCGCACGCAGGCCTGGTTGCTGATGTTGACCACGGTGAGCCGCAGCTCGGGCCGGTCGCCGACCCGGTGCTGCGGCGCGTCGATCTCGGCGCCGACGGCGATCATGTCGTTGGTGCACGGCGGCGGGCCGGTCGGCGGCGCGGGCTCCGTCGGGGGCACCGGCAGCGGGGCGCGCGGGGTGTCGTCGGGGCGTTTCGACTCGTCGGTGGTGCTCGCCGGACCGCCCTCCGCCTTCCCGGTCGCGCCGGGGATCCCGCTCGCCGTCACCGTGCCGGGCGGCGTGGACGTCCCGACGGGCACCCCGGTGGCCGACAACGGGGCCTCGGCGGAGGTGCCGGGCACGGCCGACGGGGTCCCCGTCGTCGGGTCGGTCGTGGCGCCGTCCGAGGGGTCGACGTCGGCGTACCCCGCGGGGTCCGGGGAACCCGCCGGGCCCGACGGGAGGGCGGAGCTGTTGGCCGCGCGACTGGTGACCTCGTCGGTGGGGCCGGGGACGGGGGTGGGGCGGGTGAGGGCGGCGACGGAGAAGCCGATCACGACGAAGAAGGCGATCACGGACGCGAGCGCCAGCCAGCGCCGTTTCCAGTAGACGTGCGCGGGCAGCGGTCCTACCGGCTCCCACATGTCACGCAGCGTAGGACCGTGATTACTACACGTCGCAGGACCTCGCGCGGCGCGGCGCGCCGGGTCCACCGGTGTGGGGGACCGTATCGGGCGATCACCCACCCGGGCGCAGGGCCCTCGGCCCGGCGATGCGACGATCGCGGCGTGACGTCCACCCTGTCGCGCGCCGCGCTGGCCGCGCGGACCGCGGAGTGGTTCCGGGCGCACGCCCGCGACCTGCCCTGGCGGCGGCCGGGTACCACGCCCTGGGGCGTCCTGGTCAGCGAGTTCATGCTCCAGCAGACGCCGGTCCCGCGCGTCGAACCCGTGTGGCTGCGGTGGATGGAGGAGTGGCCGACGCCGTCGGCGCTCGCCGCCGCGTCCCGGGCCGAGGTCGTGCGGGCCTGGGGGAAGCTCGGGTACCCGCGTCGCGCCATGCGGCTGCACGCCGCGGCCCAGGCGATCGCGACGGAGCACGGCGACCGGGTGCCGTCGGACCTGGCCGCGCTGGAGGCGCTGCCCGGCGTCGGCAGCTACACCGCCCGCGCGGTGGCCGCGTTCGGCTACGGCCTGCGTGCCCCGGTCGTCGACACAAACGTCCGACGGGTGGTCGCGCGGGCCGTCCACGGGGCCGGCGACGCCGGACCCGCCCGCACCAGGGCCGATCTCGCCGACGTCGACGCCCTCCTGCCCGCGGACGACGCCGAGGCCGCCGTGGTGTCCGCGGCCCTGATGGAGCTGGGGGCGGTGGTGTGCACGGCCCGGTCCCCGCAGTGCGGGAGGTGCCCGGTCCGCGCGGACTGTGCCTGGGTGGCCGCGGGCCGCCCGGAGTACTCCGGCCCCCGCCGTCCGGTCCAGGGCTACGCCGGGACGGACCGCCAGGTGCGGGGCAGGCTGATGGACGTGCTGCGCGCCGCCGAGCACCCGGTGCCCAAGGCCGCGCTCGACGCCGTCTGGGCCGACGGGGCGCAGCGGGACCGCTGTCTGGACTCCTTGCTGGTCGACGGCCTGGCGGAACAGACCCCGGACGGCCGCTTCGCGCTGGGCGGCACGGCCCCCCATACGTCAGACTGACCGCGCGAAGGTCCCTGGGTACGAGGAGCTCGATGGCGCAGATCGTCCGCTTCCGGCTCGACATGGCCGCCGAGGAGCGCGTGACGGAGCTCCGCGACCGGATCGCCGCCGAGGGCCTGCGCGTCCCGCACGAGGTACCGACCGTCACCTTCGCGGCCGCCGCCCAGATCCCGGCCGCCGCGCGCGTCGAGCTCACCGAGGCCCTGCGCGGGCTGAGCCTGCCCTCGCTCTGGCTGCCGACCCTCGGCTCGGTCGCCGGGCACGACGACGACCTGGTGCTCTCCGCGATCGTCGACACCGAGCTGCTCGCCGTGCACAGCGCGGTGCACGACGCGCTGGCCGGCAAGGTCCGCTCGCCCTTCGGCTCCTACCTGCCGGGCGCGTGGCTCCCGCACGTCGTGCTGGCGCACGAGCGCCCCGCCGACGCCTTCGCGCTCCTGCACCCCGTCCGGCCGCTGCGGGCCGCGATCGAGGGCGTGGAGATCGCCGACACCCGGGACGGGTCGAGCGAGCCGCTGTTCGCCTGAGCGCGGATCACCCCGCGCGCAGCAGGGTGCGCGGCACGAAGGGCTGCTCGCCGCGTCTGCGGGCCCGCCACCACCGCTGCCCGGTGTGGCTCAGCCTCCGGCCCTTGCGCACCACCGTCAGCTGGGTCGCCATGTGCCACTGGTAGCGCCAGGGCCGCTGGAGACCCTGCCGGTGGGACAGGGAGAAGGCGAACTCGACGGCGTCGCGGTCGAGATAGCGGTCCACGTGCTCGAACCAGGCCGCGCCGGTCCGCGCGGCCGCCTGGGCCGTGCGCAGCGCCTCCCGCCCCTTCCGGTCGAACCAGCCGAGGGCGGCGGACAGCGACGGCTGCTCGTACAGGGCCTGCGCGAGCATGATCGAGTCGGTCATCGCGAACCGGGTGCCCTGGCCCATGGTGAAGTGCGTGGTGTGCGCGGCGTCGCCGAGCAGCACGACGTTGTCGTGCCGCCAGGTCTCGTTGCGCACCTCGAGGAACCGCAGCCACGGCGAGGGCCGCCCCCGCGAACTGCTGATCAACGCCTGGCCGTCCAGGGTGTGGGCGAAGATCTTCTCCAGCAGGGCGATCCCGTCCTCGTGGGGCAGCGTGTCCAGGCCGAGGCCGGTGAACGTCTCGGGCGAGCACTCGACGATGAACGTGCTCACCCCGGCGCTGGTCGGGTAGCCGTAGCACCAGATCCAGCCCGCGTGGGTCTCCTCGAACGCGAAGGTGAAGCTGGTGAAGACCTTCTCGGTGCCGAGCCAGATGTAGGGGTTGCGCCCGGTGGTGAGGGTCGTGCCGAAGTCGTCGGCCACGTGGTCGCGCAGCCGGCTGCGCGCCCCGTCGGCCACCACGACCAGGTCCGCGGCGAGCTCACCGCGCTCGAACGTGCCGTCGGCGAGCGCCGTCTCCGGCACCGGGCTCTCGTAGCGGACCTCGATGCCGAGGTCCGCCGCCCGGTTGGCCAGCACCTCCAGCAACCCGGCGCGCGGGACGCTGAACCCGTACCCGGGCAGGTAGGCGACCTCCTCCCCGCGCAGGTGCACCTCCTGCTCCTGCCAGAGGTACGAGCGGGCCCGGATCGCGCGGGCCGACTCGCGGTCGTTGCGGTACAGCCGGTCCAGCAGGCCGTCGTGGCAGACGACGCCCCACCCGTAGGTCGCCCCGCGCGGGTCCTTCTCCAGCACGGTGATCTCGTGGCCGCCGTCCCGCCGCTTGGCCGAGATGGCGAAGTAGAGCGCGGCGGGCCCGCCGCCGACGCAGACGATCCTCATGGTGCCGCCTTCCTCTCGCGGGACCCCGGACCGCCGGCCCGCCGGGCGGCGAGATCGGCGCCGCGGCGGGCCGCGAGATCAACGGGGACGGGTGCGGTGTCGTGGTGCAGCCGGTAGAGCTGGGCGTAGCGCCGGTCCCGGGCCAGAAGCTCCGCGTGGGTGCCGGCCTCGGTCACCCGACCGCCCTCGAGGTGGAGGATCTGATCGGCGTCGGTGACCGTGAGCAGGTTGTGCGAGATGACGATCGTGGTGCGGCCGGCCATCAGCCGGCGCATCGGGCGGAGGACACGCTCGGCCGACTCGGCGTCCAGGCTCGTGGTCGGCTCGTCGAGGAGCAGGACGGGCGCGTCGCGGATCATCGCCCGGGCCACCGCGACCCGTTGCCGCTGACCGCCGGAGAGCAGCCGCCCGCGCTGCCCGACGCGGGTCTCGAAGCCGTCGGGCAGGGCGTCGACGAAGTCGTCGACGTCCGCGGCGCGGGCCGCGCGCTCCAGGTCCTCCCGGGTCGCGTCGGGCCGACCGGCCAGGATGTTCTCCGCGATGGTGCCGTCGAGCAGCAGGGTCTCCTGCAGCACCACGGCGACGTTCGCGCGCAGCTCGCCCGGGTCGAGATCACGCAGGTCCAGGCCGTCGAGCAGGATTCGGCCGCGGGTCGGGTCGTAGAACCGCAGGAGCAGCTTGACCAGCGTGGTCTTGCCGGCGCCGCTGGCCCCGACGAGCGCCGTGGTGCCGCCGACCGGGACGGTGACGCTGACGTCGTCGAGCACGTCGACGGTCTTCTCCGGGTACCGGAACCCGACCTCGTCCAGCCGCAGCTCGCCGCGCACGCGCCGGAACGGCGTCGGGCCGCGGCCGGGGCGCGCGAGCCTCACCGGGTGCTCCGGCGCCGGCACCGAGGTCCGCTGGTCGAGCAGCTCGATGATCCGCTCGGCCGAGGCGGCAGCGGCGTACACCGAGTTCGAGTACGACCCCAGTCCGCGCACCGGCGAGTACAGCTGGGACAGGTAGATCAGGAACGCGAGCAGGCCGCCGAGCGTGATCCGGCCCGCGCCGAGCTGCCAGATGCCGACGCCCATGATCGCCATGACGCCGATGACCTCGATCATCTGGACGGACGGCGAGAAGAGTGCACGCAGCCGGGTCGTGCGCAGGACCGCCTCGATCGCGCCCCGGCTCTGCCGGGTGAACCGGCGCACCTCGGTCGCCTCGCCGCCGTACGCCTGGATCAGCATCGCGTTGCCGAGGCTCTCCTCGGTGACCGCGCTGATCCCGCCGGACCACTGGCGGACCTGGCGCGAGGAGTGCCGGATCCGCTTCGAGAACCACTTCGCCACCAGGCCGAAGAACGGCACCGCGGCGAGGGCGACCAGGGCCAGCTGCCAGTTCAGGTAGAACAGCACGCCGGTGAAGACCGCGATGGTCACGCCCGAGGACACCAACCGGGTCACGCCGGAGAGCACCAGGCCCTCGATCTGGGAGATGTCGCCGGTGAGCCGGCTGAGCGTGTCGCCGAGCCGGCGGCGGTCGAAGAAGCCCAGCGAGAGCGTCTGGACGTGCCCGAAGACCCGCACCCGGAGCCGGTGCAGGAAGTGCTCGCCGATGTAGGCGGTGAGGTAGGTCGACCAGACGCGCAGCAATCCCAGCGCGAGCGTGAGGCCGACGTAGCAGGCGGCGAGCCGGGGGAACGCGGCGAAGTCGCGGGGCGCCAGGACGTCGTCGACCAGGAGCTTGAAGAGCCAGACGATCGCGGCGTCGACGAACGGGGCCGCGATCACGAGCACCAGTACGACTGCCAACCGGCCGTAGAACGGGCGCGCGTCCGGCCCGAAGCGGCGGAAGATCTCGCGGACCGCGACGGGCGGCGCGGCGTCGACCAGCCCGACCTCCTCGGCCGGCGTCCGGCTCAGCAACGACCGCAGCACGTCGCGCACGTCGGTCCCCCTTCACGTGCCGAGGGCGGTGGCCCCGCGAGCGGGACCACCGCCGTTCCGTCATCGGTCAGTCGTCGCAGTCACCCCACTTGCCCCAGCCGTTGTCGTCGTCGCTGTCGTCGCCCCAGTTACCCCAGTGGCCCCAGCCACCCCAGTCGTTGTCGTCGTCGTCGTCGCCCCAGCCGTGATGGCCGTGGTGACCCCAGTGATCGCCCATCTCGATTCCTCCCCCATCGTGGAGCTTGTCCACAGTGGACCCGTGCCCCGCTCCACACCGGTTGGTTGTGCGCTCCTGACGGGAGCGCCGAGAGGTAGCCGTGCAGGTCCGGCGGGCGTTGCAGTCCGTAGCCTGGTTCACTCGGACGGAGCAGCAATGGGGGCGGCGTCGTCGTTCGGCCCGGTCGCCGGATCCGTACCGTCGGACACCTGGCCGGCGCGGCGAGCCGGCCCGGCGGCCGGGCCCGTTCCCTGACCCCCGGCGTCGACTGCGCCGGGGCCGGCCGAGTGGCCGGGGCCGCCGCCGTCCCCGGCGTCGACGCCGTCCCGGGAGCCCCCGCCCGAGCCTCCGTCGGAGGTCCGGTCCGAGCCCCGGACGGAGCCGTGCTCCGAGCCCCCGCCCGAGCCGCGGTCGGAGCTGCGG
This sequence comes from Pseudonocardia lutea, assembly GCF_042658055.1. NCBI lineage: Bacteria > Bacillati > Actinomycetota > Actinomycetes > Pseudonocardiales > Pseudonocardiaceae > Pseudonocardia > Pseudonocardia lutea. Next base: position 136,656 of record NZ_JBHSQK010000032.1, on the reverse strand, counting down.
TCCGAGCCGCGGTCGGAGTTGCGGTCCGAGCCGCGGTCGGAGTTGCGGTCCGAGCCGCGGTCGGAGTTGCGATCGGAGTTGCGGTCCGAGCCCCGGTCGGAGTTGCGGTCGGAGTTTTGGTTGCGGGCGCCCGAGTCCCGGCCGCCCGTGTCGTTCGAGCCCCGCCGCTCCCCGGAGCCGCGTGCCGCCGAGTCGTGCGACGTGCGGGTGTCGGCGCCGGACCGGGTCTCGGCGGCCGTACGGCGTTCCGGACCGCCGTCGTGCCGGTCCTGTCGCGAGTCCGACCGGGTCCGCACGGCCCGGTCGCCCGGGCCGTCGTTCCCCCGCCGGTCCCGCTGCGCCACGGCGGCCCGCTCCGTCGGGTGGGCGTCGCGACGGCCGTCCGTCGCCGCACGATGCGGCTCGCGGGCGGCGTCGCGCCGAGGCCCGGAGGTCGCGTCGCGGCGGGACTCGGGGGCGTCGCCGCGCCCGCCCTGCTCGACGCGCTCGGTGCGGCTGTGGTCGTCGGTGCGCCAGGTCCCGTCCTGGGTGGCCCGGCCGTCGCGCTCCCGGTCGGCCTGCTCGTCGCGGCCGTTCCCGCGCGGGGACCAGGCGTCCCCGCCGGGGTCCCGGTCCTCGTCGCCGGCCACGATCTCGTGCTCGGAGCTGCGGGAGGGCGCGTCGCGCTCGGTCCGCGCCCGGTCGTCGGAGGTCCGCGACCACGAGGCCACGTCCGTCGGCGTCCGGTCGGACCGCCCGGCCGACTCGTCCGACGCGGCCGGCGCCGACCCGTGGGTCAGGTCGCGGGTCGCGTCGTCGCGGCGGTCGCGGGTCGTGTCGTCGGACTGCGCGGCAGGACGCTCGTCGCGGGCCTCGCGCTGCTCCTGCGCGGCCGGACCCGGCTGCGGGTCGCGGGCCTGGCGCCGCTCGTGCGCGGCGGGAGCGGGGCGCGGGTCGCGGACCTGGTGTTCCTGCGTGGCGGGAGCCGGTTGGGTGCCCCGGACCTCGCGGTGGTTCGGCGGGGTGGCGGTGCGGCTCGTCTCCCGCGGTCCCTCCCGGCCCCCGGCGTCGGCGCGGTCCGGACGCCCGCGCTCCTCGCCCCACGTCACCGGTCGTCCGCCCGGCGCGGAGCCGTGCCGGGCCGCGGTCCCGGACGAGCGCGGCGGGTCGGGGTCCGGCCGTCCCTGCGTGCCGGTCCGGTCGGCCGGCTGCGGCGGCCCGGACGCGGGCTCCGAACGGGTTGGCGGCTTCACCGGCGGCGCCATGGCCGTCGCCTCCCGCGCGGGGGGCTGGTGGTCGGGGCCGGCCGAGCCGGGCGGGGCCGGGGCCGGGTTCGGACCGGTGGCGGCGCGGGCGCGGCGCTCGTGCCGGTCCCGGAGGCCGTCCCGGCCGTCCTCGGTGCGGACGCCGAGCAGCATCCGGCGCGCGCCCGCGAGCTGGACGCGGGCACCGTCGCGGTCGCCG